>JBLFXD010000202.1:0-9512 GCA_047611045.1 Planctomycetaceae bacterium
GAACAACGGCTCGCTTCACCCAACGGCGATTTGGTTTCAGCTCTAACTCTGTCACAGATCCGCCTGCCAATCATTGGGCAATTGAGAAAACGCTCGACGCAAAAGTTGTCGCCAACGCAAAACGGTACTCCCACGTTTGACTGAGTACGATAAACTCTCGGTTCGGTTCAAACGAACGACTCTCGAAAGGTCACCAGCCACTCCACGACCGAGTCCTCGAACGCGCCGAGCCTCACAGACACTTTGACTTACTACGAAAGCTAACGGCGAACATGCCCCGCCGCACTCTCACAACATGTTCGCCGAACTGGTGGTCTGATCAGAAAACGCCGCCTCCGCGACGTCTGTCTTATCTTGCCGTTGTCGTGACCTTGCTGCTTGTGTGTGTCCGCCCGACGTCGCAGATCCACGCCCAGCGATTGGACCAGCACGAGGAATGGCAACGAACCGAGCAGTACTTCGATGGCCTGCGTTCTCGCGGCCTGTTCTCACTGGCCGAAACGGTTTGCCACCGAAAACTCGCCGAAGCGAACCTTGGTCTGATCACCAGATCCCGTTACGCCGTCGAATTGTCGCGAACACTGACCCAGCACTCGCAGAACACACCAACACTCGACGCTCAGGCTGAACTCCTGAAACAGGCCCGGCAGGCAGTTGCACGGATTCTTCAAGACCGGCCGAATCATCCGCAGCAGATTCTTCTGGAATCTCAGCTAGCCTTTGTCACCGCTTTCGAACTCGAAGGCCTGCGTTGGCGTGTCGACCTTGCACCTTACGACAAGGGTCTCATCGACAAGGCCCGGCGGCTCGCGGAGTCGGTCACCCCCTCGCTGCAACGTCTTGATTCACAGGCTGGCGAACAGGCTCGCAGTCGGAAGGTTGACGTCCTGGGCGAACGACTCCAATCCCACCAGCTTCGTTCTCTCCAACGAGCGATCCAACTCCGGCTTGGCCTGACGTTTGTGGAAAAAGCCCGGCTGTTCCCGAACGCGGCTCCCGACCGAGCCGATGCACTTGTGAAAGCCAGCGAAGTCCTGCGACCGCTGGCTGCCATTTCGTCAAATGATCAAACGATGTGGCAAAGCCAGCTTGCCTACGCGACAACATTGCGACTGCGTGGAAATCCGGCGGCCGCCTGGGCGATGGTCAACGCGATTCGCGAAGACAACCCACCCGTTAATGTCCTGAACGCTCTGAATGTCGAGCATGTCGAGTTGCTTATCGCCGAAAACCGCTACACCGACGCGGCAGACTTTCTTCGCGAGTACCAGGCAAAGCACCCTCAGCTTAACGGTCCGTTGAACTTTCTAATGGCCCAAGTGTTTCTGCGACTCTCGCAGATTGCCACCGAGAAGAATCGCCCGGAACTTTCCGCCGAACTTCTGCAGGAAGTTCATCGCGTCATTCAAGTCGCCACGTCCACCGGCAACGGCTATTGGGCGGCGCGAGCTCAGAACCTGCTGGCTGACGAAAAAAGTCGCAACACCTACGGAGCAGAAGTCGGCGCTCTCGTCCGGGAAGGTCAGTCACTGTTTGCAAGCGGCGACGTTTCGAGCGCCGCCGAACGATACTCTCAGGCCTTCAAAAAGGCCCAACAACAAAAGGCGAACAAAGCGGCCGCAGAAATCGGCTACACGTTTGGGTCGATCCTGCTCAAGCAAAAGCAGCATTCAGAGGCCGTACGAGTTTTCAATCTCGTGACAACTCTTGATGAATCGGGAGAGCGAGCAGCCGATGCCGACCTGCTCGCCGCCTGGGGCCGAGGAATGCAGTTTCGCGATGCTCCCACCAGCGAAAATCGCGAAGCCTACATGGCAGCCCTCGATCGCCACCGCCTGGAGTATGCTGAATCCGCCACAGCCGGCGAAGCCACCTGGATGCTCGCTCAACTCCAGGAACAACGTCTGCAAACAACCGAGGCCCTCAAACTTTATATCTCGGTCCAGAACGAGCACCCTCGTTATCACGAAGCGATGATCGGCATCGCACGCTGTTCAGAGACAGTCCTCAACCGCATGCGGCGTCTGAACAAGCCACGCTCCGAGTGGGAACAGGCCATCGTCAATCTACTCGGGCCGTACATTCAAACGGCGATGAATCCTCAGGCGGAACTGACGGCTTCCGAAGCTGACTTCCTCATTCGTACGTCGCGAATTCTGATCGGCCTCGAACAACCCGACTTTGATTCTGCAGACGGACTGCTCCAGCACATCCTCGATTCGGCGGCGAGTGACAATCCGCCGCGTCAGACTCCACTTCCGCAGCATACTGTGGAAACGGCAACCGGCCTGAGAATCGTCTCGTTAACCGGACGCGGAAACACTGATGCTGCCACCGAGCTTCTGAAGTCGACTGTCCTGCTCGACAAAAATCGCCTGTCCGGAATCCTGTCTGGTCTCTCATCGGTAGCAGAATTTCTGTCGCCAGATCAACGCCGGAGTGTTGGCACCATTCAACTGAAGGCAATGGAACTTGCGGGTTTCAATCCGGCGGCGATCCCCGACAAAGACCTGGACACATTCGGACCGGTCATCGCGTCAGCGTTCGAAATGACCGACCAGCCCAGACAAGCTGTCAAAACATTGAAGCGCATGCTGGCTAACCGCCCCAAAGACGCCGTCATGCGACGCCGAGTCGCTGAGCTGCTCCTGCAAACAGAAGAACCCGCCGACATCTCCGCCGCGCAGGTTCAGTTTCGCAAACTTGAGGGAACGCTGAAGGCTGGCTCGGACGAATGGATGGACGCACGAATTCACGTCATCGAAACCGCCATCCAGCTCAAGGACTTTGAGGCAGCTCGAAAGCTCCTGAAGGTCACGCAGCTCCTCTATCCAAATCCGAGCAACGACGATTTGAAGCGTCGCCTGATCGAAGCATCCTCAGCGCTGGCATCGGCAAAGTAAGTCCTGCACAATTCGCAGGCTGCAAAGAACGCCAACCAACGACAAACCACCGAGCGCCAACGCGTGACCACTTCTCAACAGGCGATTCAGAATCTCTTCCAAAGCCAATGGCAGATCGCGCTGTGCCTGACCGGAGGCGGCAGCCGCGTCGCCAGCGATCTACTGACCGTCCCAGGAGCGTCGGGAACGCTGCTCGATGTGGCAATTCCTTATTCCGCCGCGTCGCTCACGGAATACCTTGGACAGGCTCCTGACCAGTTTTGCTCACGCGAAACCTCGCTACGAATGGCTACGGTCGCCTGGCAGAAGGCCTTGCGATTTTCGGAGGCAACGGAAAATGCTTCCACTCACTGCATGGGAGTTGCCTGCACGGCGTCACTCGCCAGTTCAAGGCCGAAGCGAGGCGAGCATCGAATCTGGATCGCCACAGAGTCGGCTTCCAGCAGCCGAGTCCTGTCACTCAATTTGAAGAAAGGACTTCGAACGCGGCTCGAAGAAGAAACTCTGGCGGCAGAGTTGTTGCTTTACGCGATCAACGATGCATGTGGTCTCACGCCGCCGCCACTCCCGAACCTGAACGTCGACGAAACAGTGTCCATTGAATTCGCAACGGTCGATCCAGTCATCGCTCAACTTCGATCAGGCGACCACGCTGTTGCCTGGGCACTTCCCAACGGAACCGTCTCCGCGACGATTTCTCAACCACCACGTGGACTGCTGCCGGGATCGTTCAACCCAATCCACATTGGCCACCGCAAACTCAGATCGGTCGCGGAGGAGTTAATCGGCGGCCCGGTCCATTTCGAACTGTCGTTGGTCAACGCGGAAAAACCACCGCTCAACAGCTTCGAAATCGAGCAACGGCGTCACCAGTTCGACGATGTTGCTTTGGCCCTGTCCGCAGCCCCGCTGTTTGTCGATAAGGCGAGACTGTTCCCTGGCACGACTTTCGTTATCGGATACGACACCGCCGTTCGAATTCTCGACCCGCGTTTTTACGACGGCAATCAACGGGGTCTGCGGACCTCGGTGGAAGCCGTCGGCTCGCTGGGCTGTAGTTTTCTGGTGGCCGGACGCCTGACTGACTCCGGGTTTCAATCAATCAGCGATCTGCCGGTTCCGGCCGAACTTCAGGATCTGTTTCAACCAATCCCGGAAGACCGATTCCGCGAAGATGTGTCCTCGTCCGGAATTCGAAACGCCGCCGCAGAGCAGAGATGAGCCGTTCGATGCTGGAAATTTCGACCACCTACGAGAACGACATCGACGAGCACGGATTCGCGATCGTTGAGGACGTCATCACACCCACCGAAGTGAACGCACTTCGAATCGCTATCGAACAGGCCATCACCGAAAGCCAGGACAGCACTTCAGTACGGGATCGCGGCGGCGTTTACGCGATCCGAAATGTGACGGAAGTTGTTCCCGAAGTCCGAGCCCTCCACAAACACCCCGGCATTGCACAATTGGTCGCACCGATTCTCGGCACGAACGCAATGCTGGTCCGAGGTTTGATGTTCGACAAGTCGCCCGAAAGCAACTGGGGAATATTCTGGCACCAGGATCTCTCGATCGCCGTCCGGCAGCGCGAGGATGTTGCCGAGTTCGGACCATGGTCAATCAAAGCCGGCATTCAGCACGTCCAGCCGCCGCCGCCGATCCTGCAGCAAATGCTGACCGTGCGGCTGCACCTCGACGATTGCATGGAATCAAACGGTGCATTGCGAGTTCTGCCTGGCTCCCATCGAAGCTCGCGGCTCAACATGTTTGAGTCCGAAACCCTTCAACAGAACACCGCTCCGAAAACATGCTGCGTCCATTCCGGTGGAGCTGTCATGATGCGCCCGCTGCTGCTGCATTCGTCCCACCGAGCCACCGACCCCGCGCGACGTCGTGTCATCCACCTCGAATTCGCCGCCGAACCTTTGCCCGAACCGCTGACATGGTACACCGCAGACCGAATTGCAAAGTTTGGCGAACAGTAGGCTGGAACAAGCACAGCGCTGTTCCGGCAGTCACACGACCCGGCCTCTGCCGGAACTGCGCGGAGCTTGTTCCAGCCTACAGTTTCTGTGATGACACATTTTGCGAATTAATCGGAGGCAATCTACATCTGCTTCGGAGCGGCGATTCCGAGCAACTCCAAACCCTGAGTCAGCGTCCTGGCAGTCAAATCGCAAAGCAGCAACCGGCTCGTCCGCACCGCGTCGTCCTCTTCCTTCAACACCGGACAGTCCTGATAGAACGTCGAGAATCGATTTGCAGTGTCGAACAGAAATTGCGTCAGCATGTTTGGCCGCGTTTCCCGCTCCACAACGGCGAGAGCGTCACCAAACGACAGCACCTGCAGAAACAGTCCACGTTCTGATGCGTGCTGAAGGGACAGCGAATCAGCTTTCGAACGAAGGTCTGCGAGATCAATCTCGCCCTTCCGAAAGATGCCGTTGATCCGAGCGTTTGCGTACTGAATGTAAGTTGCCGTGTCGCCGTTCTTCGCCAGCATCTTGTCCCAGTTGAAGACGTAATCGCTTTCGCGGTTGTGATGCAAATCCGCGTACTTGATTCCGCCGATGCCAACCGCCTCGGCCACGGATCGTCGAGTGTCTTCGTCAAGATTCCCCGCAGGATCGTTCTCAACGACGACGTCGTAGGCTCGTGCGACGGCTTCATCAAGCAGGCTCTCCAAGCCGACCGTATCGCCCGACCGAGTTTTAAACGGCCGCCGGTCGTCGCCCAGCACCGTCCCGAAATTCACATGCTGAATGTCGACGTCGCCGTAGCCCCATCGTTTGGCTGTATCGACCAGAAGTTTGAAGTGTTCGCTCTGCCGAGTATCGACCACGTAAAGCATGACCTGCGTGCCGAACTCTTCGACTCGATACCGAATCGTCGCCAGGTCGGTTGTTGCGTACGTGAAGGCTCCATCGGACTTCTGCACGATAAACGGAGCCGCATTGCCTTCCGCAAAAACACAGATAGCACCGTCACTGTCGGTTGCCAGCCCGGTCTCTTTCAAATTGGCGACAACGTCGGCCAGCATGGGCTGATAGAAACTCTCGCCGAGTGTTTTGTCAAAAGAGACGCCCAGCTTCTCGTAGACATGATCGAGAGCTTTCAAGCATTCGGGCAGGAATTCATCCCACAACGCACGGTTCTCTTCGTCGCCTGAGTGGAGCTTTGCTGTTTCCAGTCGAGCCAATCGGGCGATGTCGGCATGCTCGGCGGCCAGCTTCTTAAGTTCAGAATCGCCGTCGATCACTTCCCGTTTGGACTGCATGCCGGCCAGCGTTTCTCGCAGCCCGTCGTGTTCGCTTCTGAGTTTCTTAAACGCCTTCTTTTTCTTCTTCGGATCCTCGTCAGAACCTTCGAGTTGAGCAATTGTCGCGGCAGCGCTCGCAATCTGCTCTTCAAGGCCCGGCTGCTTTCGGCACGCATCGTGATAGTCCGAAAGCTGATTCACCAAACGATAAAGTCGAGCCAACTCAGTCACTGGCTCGCTGGCATAGGCACTTTCGTCAACAAAGTGCCGGTAGCCATAAATGATCATCCCAAACTGCGTGCCCCAATCGCCGATGTGATTATCAGAAATCACATCGTGGCCAAGGAACCGCAGCACTCGTTCAAGACAGTTGCCAATTACCGAGCTTCGAAGATGGCCAACGTGCATCGGCTTCGCGACGTTGGGAGACGAATAGTCAATCACGATCTTCTGCGGTTCGACCTGCTGTACGCCGAGTCGTTCATCGGCGACGGAATTTCTCGCTTGCTGCTCCAGCCAGTCAGTTCGTAGTTTCAGGTTGATGAAACCGGGTCCGGCGACTTCGACCGACTCGCATAGATCGTCGAGCTGCACCAGATCGACCATCTGCTGAGCCAGATCCCGCGGAATAACGCCTGACTTCTTCGCCAGAGGCATCGCACAATTGGCTTGAAAGTCGCCGAACTTCGGATCCTGTGACGAACGGATCATGGCCAACGATGCTTCAACGTCATCAGTCAGCCCGGCAAGAACCGTTGTGAATCGGTTTCGAATTTCCTGAAGTGCACTCATCGAAGATTCCGGATCGCTAATGAAGGCTGCGTCGATCGTCGCGCAAACAACTCACCAGTAGAAGGTGTGCGTCGAATTTACAGGCTGGAACGAGCGGAGCGCTGTTCCGGCAATTTTCAGTGATAGATGTCCGGATTGCCGAACTGCGCTGTGCTTGTTCCAGCCTACTGGACTGAACAAGCCTGGAACGCGGGTCCTGCTTCGGGCAGAACGGTGCACCGACAATGACAATTACTCGGCGTCCGAGTCCACCGCACCGGAACCTTCAGAAGACTCAGCAGTCGCAGGGTTCTGTGACAGCTCAAGTTCCAGACGTGGAGCGTCGGCCCAGAGGCCTTCCAGATCGTAGAGTTCTCGGCCTTCCGGAGAGAATACGTGCAGGACGACATCGCCGAAGTCCTGCAGCACCCACACCCCGTCGCCGTCAGACCCCTCTTCGCCGAGGCGCTGCTGACCGCGTTTCTTCATCACGCGAGCGACTTCTTCGCCGAGTGCCTTCATCTGGCGCTGGCTGCTCGCGGTCACGATCACGAAGAAGTCAACGATCGGCGTAATCGGCCGCATGTCGAGCAGCAGGATGTCTTTTCCGCGGAAATCGTCAGCGATACGGGCTACCAGCCGGGCGGTTTCAAAGTTTTCGTCGACCTGACTGTTTTCGGTCACTGACATATCGAGGGCGGTTCCTGAAGACACGGAATACTCTTAAAAGAAGTTGAAGATACAGTACTTAACAATCAGCCCGGCGAACACCACCGACACCATACTCATCAGTTTGATCAGAATATTCAAACTAGGGCCACTTGTATCCTTAAATGGATCGCCCACCGTGTCCCCGACGACGGTCGCTTTATGGACGTCCGTCCCTTTTCCGCCGTGAGCCCCGGACTCGATGTACTTTTTCGCATTGTCCCACGCTCCGCCCGAATTAGCCATCATGATGGCGACAGCAAATCCGGATGTCAGACCACCGGCCAGCATACCCATGACTCCGGCAACTCCGAGTAGCAAACCCACGATGATCGGAACGATCAGCCCGATGAGCGACGGAAGCATCATTTCCTTTTGAGCGGCCGCCGTACTGATGGCGACACAGGATGCGTACTCAGGTTCACCGGTACCTTCCATGATTCCGGGAATCTCACGGAACTGACGCCGCACTTCTTCGACCATCTTCCCAGCAGCTCGCCCCACCGCTTTCATCGTCATGGCACAGAACACAAACGCCAGCATGACGCCCATGAATGCTCCGACAAGAACTCGGGGATTCATGATTGAGACATCGTAGAAGTCCGAGTAGTCGGGAATGGTCGCTTTGTGATTCTCGACCACCGCTCCAATCTTTGAAAGTTCCAGGAGATTGACATGCTCAACGCCTTGCCCCGATTCGGCATTGATCATGTTGGCCATCGCTGAGCCTTCTTCGGAGCGGACGCGAGGAATCAGCAGCCAGGGCTCAGGGTGGTAACTATCAGCCAATTTCACAGCGACAATGTTTCGTCCGACTTTGACGACAGTCGCATCTTCCAGGCTGGTCGACACCGCAACGGAGTCATCAAAATCTTCCGCCCACCGATCAATACCGACACGTACTTCTTCGACGTACGCGGCGAGAAGTGCCAAAGCCGTCAACGCCGCCGAACCGATGGCAAAGCCCTTGCCGGTCGCCGCCGTTGTGTTTCCGAGACTGTCCAGCGCGTCTGTCCGCTGCCGGACAGACGGGTCCTGGTGGCTCATTTCCGCATTGCCACCAGCGTTGTCGGCGATCGGGCCGTAAGCGTCCGTCGCCAGTGTGATTCCCAGTGTACTCAGCATTCCGACTGCAGAAATCGCGACGCCATACACGCCAATGGCAAACAATTGAGAGTCGTCGTAGTTAAAGCCGGTACACGATCCGAAGGAAACCAGAATCGCGACTCCGATCACGACGATCGGGACCCAGACGCTGTAAAAGCCTTCGGCAATTCCGGCAATGATTACGGTGGCCGGACCAGTAACTCCCTGATCGGCGATGCGTTTTGTGGGTGCGAACTCTTCGCTGGTCGAGTACTCCGTCCAGCGGCCAATGATCACTCCCGCGAGCAGACCTGTGACAATCGACCAGAACACTCCGAACAACTCCGTCCCACGGGGCAACACGGAATCCTCGGGGATAAATTTGCTCGACGGTCCGACGAGCAGAAAATAGACCAGGCCAGCAGACACAACGGCGACAAGCACGCTGCTGACGTTGATGCCTCGCCCCAGAGCGGCCAACAGGTTTCGTTGGGTCGCTCCGTCTTCGGTTCGAACGAGATGAATCCCGATGATTGAAACGATGATCCCGCCAGCGGCGATCAGCATCGGCAGCAGAACCATCATGTACTGCATCTCTGCGTAGCCGCTGTAAGCCGCCACGCCCAGGGCCGCACTGGCCAGAATCGAGCCGCAGTACGATTCGTAAAGGTCAGCTCCCATTCCGGCGACGTCGCCGACATTGTCGCCAACGTTGTCCGCGATCGTGGCTGGGTTGCGAGGGTCATCTTCGGGAATGCCCGCTTCGACTTTTCCAACGAGGTCGG
>JBLFXD010000203.1:0-9486 GCA_047611045.1 Planctomycetaceae bacterium
CCTCGCTCGAAAACACCAAATTCAAGGAGTCGGTCCTGCCGCCTGGCATGCTCGACAAGCCTCGCGACGAAGTCGTCGGCATCACGATCGCCGCTCCCGAGACTGACGTCGCCGGTTCCGCTCCCCGTTCCGCCGCCCGAGCAGCCACAGCCGCCTCCGGCGACGAAACATGGAAAGGCACCGTCCGGCCCCGCCACCGCTCCGTCGTCAAACGCTACTTCGACAAGCAAAGTGCTGAGAATTAGTCGATAGGGTGTAGGGTGGGCAATGCCCACCAACCGGCTGAATTCTGGTGGGCAATGCCCACCCTACGGCTTGCTTGATTCAGCCGTTGAACCTTTTCCATTACGCTTCTCGCGTCCATCGCTTTTCCCTCGGAAGACCTTGAACGCAGAGTCTTCTGCGCACTCTGCGTTCCCCATTGAGCAAATAAGAAACGATCATGACTGCCACCGCCGAAGCCACACCGTTTCAGATCAACGGCGTCAACGTCGAAGACACATTCGCCGAAGCCTTTCCGGTCACCGGAACGCGACTGATCATCACCGCTGCGAACCACCGGTGGGCTCAGACTTCGGCTGACGAATTCTGCGGGTTCGCCACCAGCGTGATTGCCTGCAAAGTCGAAGCAGCCACCGAGCGGCAGCTTTCGGCCGACGAAACGCCAGACGGACGCCCCGGTGTCGCCGTGATGGTGTTCGCGTTTGGGCGGGACGATCTGGCGAAAGCCGTCGCTGATCGAGTCGGTCAGTGCGTGCTGACCTGTCCGACGACGGCGTGTTACGACGGGTTGCCTGGCGGCGACAAGGAGCGACGCATTCCGATCGGAGCGGCGTTGCGGTTCTTCGGCGACGGAAACCAGATTGCCAAGAAGCTCGGCGACCGACGCTTCTGGCGAATTCCGGTGATGGATGGCGAGTTCGTCTGCGAGGACAAGATCGGAACGCTGACCAGCATCGGCGGCGGCAACCTGCTGATCTGCGGTGTCGATCAGGCGTCAGCTCTGAACGCAGCCGACACGGCCGTCACCGCGATGCGGCAAGTGCCGGACACGATCCTCCCCTTCCCAGGCGGTATCGTCCGAAGTGGGAGTAAGGTTGGCTCGATCTACAAAAAACTGCCGGCCAGCACGAACGACGCCTACTGTCCGACGCTCCGAGCTCGCACGCAGTCGGCGTTGCCAGAAGGTTCGGAAGCGGTCTACGAAATCGTCATAGACGGTCTGAGTTTCGAATCGATCCAGCAGTCGATGAAAGCCGGTCTGCACGCGGCAGCGGGCTGCGACGGAGTCACGCTGATCACTGCCGGCAACTACGGCGGCAAACTCGGCAAGCACCACTTCCATTTGAAAGAGCTGATCGACGGTTAAGTCAGACAGAATTCTGAACGCTAATTTTCACTAACTCTGATTAGTGTTTATTAGCGTTCCAGAATCGTCTGTGACTGCTTCCAGATGGGTGGCACAGGTTGCTTGCAACCTGTGTCGCGAAGCGACAAGAGCCAGCGTCGTTAGATTGTGATGACCTCTTGCGGCTGCGCCGCCCCGGTTGCAAGCAACTAGGGCCACCCATGATCTGTCAGCGTTCCTCAGCCAGACAGGCATCGGCATGTGGGTGAAAATTTGCGGGATTCGAGACGTCGCCACGGCCGAGAAGATTGTCTCGCTCGGGCCGAACGCCATCGGGTTGAACTTCTTTGCCAAATCGCCGCGGTGTGTAGACCGTTCGGTCGCGGCTGAGATTTCCAGCTCGTTGCCGGCGGCAATCGAGTCCGTCGGGCTGTTCGTGAATCACGACCTGAACGACGTGCTCGACACGGCCGACCAGTGCGGTCTGACGATGATCCAGGTTCACGGCGACGAGCCGCCGGAGTTTCTCGCCGAGCTGAAGGGATGTTCTGCGGACGTCAAAATTCTGCGAGCGTTTCGGGTCGACGATCGCGGGCTGGCGGAAGTTACTGATTACCTCGCTGAATGCCGGAAACTGGACGTTTGCCTGGCGGGGTGCCTGATCGACTCCCGCGTGGATGGCGAGTATGGCGGGACGGGGCACACGGCCCCTTGGGATTTGCTGGCGGGTCAGTATAATGCCGACCGCTGGCCGCGATTGATCCTCGCTGGCGGCCTGCATCCCGGCAATCTGGCGGACGCCATTCGGGTGACAAACCCCTTCGGCGTCGACGTTGCCAGCGGTGTCGAGTCTGAACGTGGAGTCAAAGATCTGACTCTGGTCCGAGACTTCATCCAGGCGGCGAGGCAGACAGATCAGTAAATACACTCAAGCGATTCTTTGAACGCAGAGGTCGCAGAGTGTGAAAAACGCGGAGAAACATTGAGGTCTCCTTTCTCTCTGCGAGTCCTCAGCGAACTTTGCGTTCTACTTTTCATTCGAATTTAAATCAGATTTTTGAGAGTTGCGGAAAGGCTCCTTCATCATGGCGGAAGTACAGGCATTTCAGGCGTTGAGATACGATGTTGGTCAGGTCGGAGACCTCTCGGACGTGATCGCTCCGCCGTACGACGTTATTGATGGAGCGTTTCAGGATGAACTTTATAAAGCTCACCCCTGCAACTGCGTCCGCCTGATCCTGAACCGTGACGAGCCTGAAGATGCCGGCGTCGAAGATCGCTACGCCCGAGCGTCGAAGTTCTTCAAGCAGTGGCAGCAGGATCGCGTGCTGATTCGCGAGCACGAAAACGCACTCTACGTCTACCATCAGGAGTTCGAGTGGGAAGGGACGAAGTACGTCCGCAAAGGATTCCTCGGCCGCCTTAAGCTCGAAGAGTTCGGCAAGGGCAACGTCTTCCCGCACGAACAGACAATGCCCGGTCCGAAGAAAGACCGTCTCGCATTGATGAGTGCCTGCGAGGCCAACCTGTCGCCGATCTTCGGCCTTTACCCGGATTCGGAAAACGAAGCCCAGACGATTCTCGAAGACGCCGCATTGTCGCTGACTCCGATGGTCGCGACCGATCACCTGGGAGTCGTACACCGCATGTGGCCGGTCACCGACCCCGCAGCCATCGCGAAGGTGCAGGCGGTTCTCGCCGACAAGCCGATCTTCATCGCCGACGGGCATCACCGTTACGAAACGTCGTGCAACTACAAAAACGCTCAGGCCGAAGCCGGCAAGCTGGATGACACCTCAGCCGCCAACTGCACGCTCATGATGTTCTGCGGGATGGAAGACCCTGGCCTGGCAATCCTGCCGACGCACCGACTGGTTTCAGGATTCCCGGAACTCAGCAGCGACGACATCAAAGCAGCACTCGGCGAACACTTCAGCATCGAAGAAGTCGAGACTGCCGAAGCCGCGTGGGAATCCATGGAAATGGACGGCGGCCAGAAAGTCTTCGGCATCGGCACACCTTCCGACGGCAAGTGGCTGCTGCTTCGAGCGACCGATACCAGCCCGATGAACGAACTGGCTCCCGAGCAAAGCGACGTGTGGCGAGGCCTCGGCGTCAGCATCCTGCACCGCCAGATCGTCGACCACCTGCTGAAAGGCAAGCACCCGGAAGCCAATCCGAAATTCAAGTTCGTCCACCTGATGGACGAAGTCCACACGGGCATGAACGAAAAGACCTGCCAGCTCGCAATCCTCGTGATGCCTGCCCAGATCGACCACGTCCAGGCGATCTCAGAAGAGCTGGAGCGAATGCCACCCAAGAGCACATTCTTCTACCCGAAGCTGCTCTCGGGCCTGGTCTTCAACCCGCTCAGTTAAGCGGCGCATCCGGATTAAATTCCCGGTCAAATCCGGGTGGCACCGGTTGCTCGCAACCGGTGCGGCGCAGCCGCAAGAGGTCTCGACTATCAACCGAAATTACCTCTTGTCGCTTCGCGACACGGGTTGCAAGCAACCCGTGCCACCCTCGAGATTATCCCGCCCCACTTGTCAAATTCTGCCTGTTCATTCGCGACGGGCGAGGAATTGATTCGCTGTTACGGGGTCTGCACAACGATTTCTGGTCGACGGTTGGGCCAGGCGAGGATCAGCATTTCGGACAGCAGGAAAATCAGGACGGCTCCGATGAGCCACTTCCAGAGGTCGCGGCCGCGGATGCGGGCTCCTTCGACGCTGATGGTTTCGTCGGATTCCAGCCAACGGTAACCCTCGGTGCCGGCTCGTTCTTCGAAAGTCAACGCGTCCAGAGTTTCAAGCTGAGATTCCTCCGGCGGGCAATTGAACGCCAGCAAGGTTGATGATTCGGACGACTGATCGACGGCGGCGTTTGCTGAGACGTCAGTTGACGTTGAGACGACGTCGTAGTGTCCGTTGTTGACAGCTCGGTGAATTCGCAGGCCGTAGCGTTCGGCACTCAGAGCTTCGACCGAAATCGCATCGCGGCTGGCGTCCGGTTGAACGAGTTCCCAACGAAGCTGGTCGGAGCGGCGGGCGGCCAGTGTGACGACGTCTCCTGTTTCGTAGTTGCGGCGGGGCAGGGTATCTTCCAGAAGCTGACGCAGCATCCGGTCAAACATCAGAATCGCGTTGGTCGACGTGAGCGTGTTCCAACTCGAAAACAACCCGGACGAAAGAAAGAAGGACCGGCCTGCTCCGATTCGCCGTTCTGTCAGAAACGGTCGTTCTTCCAGTGTGTACCTTGCGAGAATTCTCGGGCGTGAGCGTTCGGCGAGTTCTTCGGGAGAGAACTCGTACAGACGAGCCACTTCGTCGGAGTCAGACCAGCTCAGCCATCGCGGTTGCAATTCCCGTCGGCGTGCTTCGTCGAAAGCGCGGTCCGAAGCCTGCTCGTCGTTGAGGCTGCCTTGCCGGTCAAGCTCGTCCCATTCTGCGCGGCTGGCGTCGGATGTTGAAAGCAGCTCGCGGTCGTTGGTAATTCGTTTGGTTTCGGTCGTGACGAGTGCGTCGATGAATGCCTGGTCGGTTTCGGCAGCAACGGCTTTGAAGAACAGAGGTGTTCGATACAGGTCGGCCAGCGAATCCTGAGCTTCGCCTTCGATCAGGAAGAAGTCGTGCTGCAGCGATCGGAAGTCCAGGTAGAACGGTTCGAGTTGCCCGACGGCTACCTCGGGAAGCTGGCCGACTGGCCCGGTTGTCAGTTGAGTCGGAAGTATTCCCGCGCCGTCGAGCCAGGCGTGAGCCGCCCATTCGCCAGGGTCGAAGTCCGCGCCCGCCGCAATGATCAATGAACCGCCCTGTTCGACATACTGCCGAAGCAGCGGCACGGACTCACCGGGTGATTCGACTCCGGCGATGACGACCAGCCGAGCGTCACTGAGAACTTCTTCCGTCAGCCGGTCGATCGTCAAATGGCGGATTCGAACCAGCTGGCGATTTATCTCTTCGTCGGTCGATGTCTGCGGAGCGAGCAGCCGCCGCAGTCGGTAGGTCTCACCGATTTCGCCTCGGTCAAGATCCTCGGTGTCGCCGTACTGGTCGACAAAGACGACCGGCAATCCGGCCACGACGGGGACGACCAGGTTTCGTGAGTTGTCTCTCAGGAGTCGATCACCGACTCCGCCTTCGACATTTGCCGTCACGGTGGCTCTGACGAAGGTCGCTTCCGAGATGCCGGAGCCCAGCGCGCCGGTGTCGGAGATGTTGTCGAGCCGCTGCCGGAACTCGATCTGCCTTGCCTGACCGGGTTCGAGATCGATGACGCGGCTGGCGATTTCGGTTCCGTCGATTGAAAGTTGAACCTGCACGTTGGTCAGTGGGTGGCTGCCAGCGTGCTGGACAGTCGCGTGGAAGACGGCCGGCGTTTCGGTGTCGGCAACTCCGTCCTGCAGTTGGAAATCGCTGACCCAGACGTTTTCGATTTCTTCCGGGGCAATCCGCATGATCTGAAAGTCGGGCAGGGCGGCCAGCGGGCTGGCGTTCGTCCCGCCTGTCCACAGATTTGCCTGCTGGTCACTGATCAGTACGACTCGTTTGGAAGGGAGTTCCGGAACCTGTCGGCAGGCTGCGGTTGCCTGATCGATGGCAAAGTTCGCTCGACCAATTCGATCAACGACCTGAATTCGATCGAGAGCCGCTCGTGCGTCTGACTTGTTTCGATAGGCGCTGGTCGAGTCCGCTCCGTCCGAGCCGCACAGTGGCAGAATGTTGATCTGACTTCCTGAGGGCAGAGCGTCGATGAACTCGGCCGCTTTGGTGCGGGCTCGATCAAGCAGGGTGCCTTCCAGCGATTCGTAGCCCATGCTCATCGAATTATCGATCAGCAGAACGGCGTGAATCGGTTGCCGACTGGTCAGTACTCCGAGGCCCTGGTCGTTGGCGTCTCGAAACATGCTGAAGACGCCGAGGGCTCCCAGGCCGACGCACAGAGCACACGCTCCGAACGCCAGGCCACGAGTCTTACTGGTTGAAGTCAGAATCCCGCTGGCGGCTGTCGCGACGGCTCCGACGATCGCCAGAGCCGTGCCGATTCCCACCAGCATCGTGGCCGACGAAACTCCAGACAGGAACGGTCGGGCGAGAGCCGCTCCGAAGATCACAACAGCCAGGCAACGAAGCACCAGCACGAGGAGGTCTCGGAGCTGCACCGCTCGGCGACTTCGCTGCATCGCCTGACGCAGGAAGTCCATCGCCGCCCATTCGACAACTCGAAAGCGGCGGCGATTGAGCAGGTGAATAATGATCGGACCGGCCGCGGCGATCAGCCCTGCAATCGCAAACGTGCCGGCAAAGAACTTGAACATGAAGGTCGATCCGAGGTGTGTGTCTTAAGAGTTATCAAGAGAACTTCAACGCAGACCGTTCTGCTTTGCAAGGAACCACGAATGGCCTCGGTGGAGATCAGAGTTTTTGAACCACGAATGGACACGAAGAAACACGAATGGCTCAGTAAGAGAGGGAATTGATTCGTGTCTATTTGTGTCCATTCGTGGTTCCTGAACCAGAGCAGTGAGAAGTCCACACGGCTTCGCTGCTTGACTTCGTCAGGCGGAGCCCGACCTACTACATTGCGAGGTCTCGGATGACAGCCTTACGGAGAGCAGTTCATGACGGTCGATACTCCACAGTCAGGTGACCACGCAGCGGAAGAGATTCTCACGGCGAAAATCATGTCTGCGTCGCCTCGGTTCTCGGCTGGGAATCTGTCGACGCGTATGTGGGTCGTGGCGGCTGCGGCGCTCGTCGTTTCGATCGGCCTCGCCGTCTGGAATCAAAAGCCGACCGGACCAACGATCACGATTCGCTTTGAACAGGGTTACGGGCTGCGGGCGGGCAACCTGCTTCAACATCGCGGGATTGAGGTCGGGACCGTCACCACGGTTGAGCTTGCCGATGATGAAGACGGTGTCGCCGTGCAGGTGGAGCTTCTGGCTTCAGCGAAGAAGCTTGCCAGACTCGGCAGCGAGTTCTGGGTCGTTCGGCCTCGCGTCAGCCTGTCGAAAGTCACGGGCTTGGATACGGTGGTCGGTGCTCGGTACATCGAAGTTCAACCGGGGCCACTGGACACAGAAGCTAAATTTGAATTCGATGGTCTGGAGACGCCGCTTTCGCTGTCGGATTCTGAGGCGATCGAGATTGAAATTCGATTCGACAACGGAGACGGCCTGAGCATCGGCGACGAGGTCCGGCATCGAGGTATCGTCGTCGGTGAAGTCACGTCGGTTGATCTCAACGGTGAACTGACGGGCGTTGTCGTGAGAGTCCGGTTGCTGAGTTCTGCGTCCAGGCTCGCACGCGTCGGGTCGCAGTTCTGGGTTGAGCGCCCGACGGTTTCGGCGGTCGAAGTTCGAGGTCTCGATACTCTGGTCGGAGGCCGCTACATCGCGGTCCAGCCGGGAGTTGCCGACGCAGAGTTGGTGACATCGTTTAACGGGTTGGCCAAAGCTCCGCCGGGTGATCTGCCAGAGGGCGGGGTTGAGGTCGTGCTTGAAGCCAGCCAGCGTGGCGGACTTCGTCGCGGCGTGCCCGTGCTTTATCGAGGGCAACGAGTGGGGCATGTGATCGCGGTTGCCTTGGCATCAGACGCGACGACAGTCGAGGCGAGGGTCTGGATCGACGCTGCTTACCGCGAACTCGTTCGTGACAACACGCAGTTCTGGATGAACAGCGGGATCGACGTTTCGGTCGGACTGGATGGTCTGAAACTTTCGGCGGACACACTCTCGAGCATCATCGTTGGCGGAGTTTCGATGGCGACACCGCCGCAACCCGGCGCGAAGGTCAGTACAGGGCACCGCTTTCAATGCGCCGTCGATGCCGAGGACGAGTGGTTAAACTGGCAGGCCCGCATTCCGATCGGCAGTCATCAGCTTGCCGACGGAGTGCCATTGCCGAAACCCTTGCGAGCGTCATTACGCTGGCAGGAAAGGCGATTCGGATTTCGCCGGGACAAGCAACGGTCCGGCTGGATTCTTCCACTGAGCGATGGCCGCATCCTCGGCCCGGCTGACCTGCTGATGTCCGAGGAGAAAGCGATCGAAGGAACGACGAAACTCGAAGCAGCCGGTGAGACGATTGAGATTTCTCCTGTAAGGGTGAAGGGATTTGGTGGTCTCTTAATTCTGCCGGAGAAACTCGACTCAGTCGATCCAGCCGCCGCGTTTCCCGCAGAACGACTTGGGCACTCAGAAGAATTGGTGGACTGCCTGATCGTGACGTCGGGATCGGAATCTGTTCTGAGCGTCACGGCGTCACGGTTTCGGATTGGGAAGACTGATCCGGAAAATGGAGAGGCTGCCAGTGATGCCGCGACCGAACGATGGATCGTTGATCCCACCGTCCCGTTAACCGCAGACTTCCACGGAGCGTCAGTCGTTTCACGAGCTGATGGTAAGCTCGTCGGCGTGCTGCTTGTTGACGAAACCGGGAGCTACGTTTCGATCATTCCGGATCGACGTGCCCCGGAGTGACTCGCGTTTCGCTGACAATCGCCGCTCAGCCTGTTTAAGTATGTTGCCGCTTTTTATCTAAGAACCGTCCCGAACGGAGGGCTTCATGCAACTTCCCAACCTGCTCGCCTCAAAGTGGGGCCGCCTGTTTGCCTTCTTCTGGCTGTATGTAACAGAGGGAATTCCTTACGGGTTTGCGACGATCGTTATTGTCGCACAGCTTCGGGACGAGGGGCATGGTGAAGATTCGATCGGATATTTCTCCGGACTGATCTTGCTTCCGTGGGCTTTTAAGTGGGTCGTTGGTCCGTTTGTCGATTTGATCTTTTCCGACCGACTGGGGCGACGGCGCGGCTGGATCGTTGCCTGCCAGATAATGATGGCCGTGACCCTGCTGGCGTGCATTCCGATCGACCGTTCATCCGGAGTGGTGGCGTTGACGATTGCTCTGACCATTCATAACTGCTTTGCCGCGACGCAGGACGTTGCCATCGATGCACTGGCCTGTGGGACGTTGCCACCCGATGAACGAGGTCTGGGCAATGGGCTGATGTTTGCCGGCGCGTACTTCGGTCAGACGATTGGTGCTTCCGCGGTCCTGTTCCTGATGGACGGCATCAGTTGGCTGCCCGGGCTCCGAGAAGGAATTACGTTTAACGCTGCGTTCTGGGTC
>JBLFXD010000204.1:0-9474 GCA_047611045.1 Planctomycetaceae bacterium
CCAGACTGAGCGGCAGCAAAATGACCGGTCGAAAATAGCCCACAACAACCGGTACCGTCGCCAGTGTCGAATGCAGCACGCGCGTCCCGTGCCTCATTCCGAGTCGATCGGAAACCCGCTTCAAGCTGGCCAGCACATCATCTGAAACCGGCGACACCCCCACTCGCCGCAGACGCCACAACATGCACCAGCCCAGCAGCGGCCGCGTCGAACACAGCAAGACGCCGCCCAACCAAGCGCCGACGATCCACGCGAGCCACGGCTGCAGCGCGGACCTCAAACGTCCCGACCACGAGGACTCAACATCAGCACTGACGTCCGCTGCCAGCGCCGATGGCTCCCCGGAAACCGCTTGCTCCGCGAGAGCAACCTGCGAACCCGGATCAATCGCCGGAGCGTCATCCAACTCGGCACCTGCCTCGATGGGATCGTTCGGAAGCAGCGACTCGCTCCCTGGAAAAGAAGCATCACTGGCCGGTTCCAATTCGGGTTCCAAACCGGCGACGACACGCAACTCAGCATCTTCCACGGAGCTGTCCGGCAGCAACGACCAGGTGACTCCCGGAATCGCGATCGTCCCAGCATGGCGACGCCGAGCACCGTGTATCGGGCAGCTGCCGAATGCCGGCACAACACACGCAGAGCGACTGCCGCCAGCAGAGCCATCAACGCAAACTGCCACAGCGAATGAACCAGCACCCAGCCCAGCCGCTCGACAATGATCGGGGAAACGGGCAACGATGAAATGGAAAGTGCATTCATGACTGCTTTCCCTCCAGCTCGTCGAGCAGGCGACGGGCTTCGCTGAGTTCCTCTTTTGTGGCGGCCGCCGAAGACAGCGCCTGCAGCACAAGACTCATCGCCGCGCCGTCGTAAACCTTCTCGATCAAGTCACCGAGCATTCGCTTCCCTGCCTTTTCGCGAGACAGCGCAGCTCGATAAACGTGCGGCGACACTTTGACATCGCGCTTTACGAGCCCCTTCTCGAGCATGACCGACAGCATCTTCACCGTCGTCGAGTAGTTCGTCCCTTTCTCCGCATTGAGCCGGGCATGAATCTCCCGCACGGGACTGGGGCCCAGATCCCAGAGAATCCTCAACATCTGCAGCTCGACTTCCGTCGGCTGAACTGGTCGCGCCTTCGCCATGATGGTTCTCCACACCGCAGCCTCGATTCACCTTCGCCGGGACGTTAGCGAAAGTCTTCGCTACTCAGAATAGCGAAACTCTTCGCTACCACAAGACGGACTGATCACAATTTCCAACAATCGCGTTGCTGCCGCACGACGAACACGATCGGAGCCGGCCAGACATGAGCTGGCGTGTTAGCGAGATGTTCACAGCGAAGTGGAGCTTCGATCCATCACGGAAGGATGCGGAACAGAGACCGCATATAGCCCCTGGCGTCACCCCATCCGCCCCAGACTTTGAAGATCTCTTACCTTTGGGACGGTGTTTGCACGAAGCATTTAACATGAGGAGGGGTGGAGAAACCACGCGGATCACACCGATCGGATGCGAATTCGCCAGCTCGCTTGCGTGCTCCAGTCTGACCGGCTGAAGAAATTCGCGTTTGCGAGAAGAAAAACGCTGCTGTCGTCCAATTGACGACGCAATAAATGCCCTCGTCGATCCGAGCTGCATTAATCTGTGCGCGCATCGGTCGACAACACCAAACGCAATCAGCATCGACGCCAACTCGCAGAAGTGGGACAACCCGTCGCGACTTGGCGGTTCGCCAAAGTACAGCCGATGTGGCAGACCTCAGCAGTTGTGCGCAAGATCGACGGCGATGCCGTTCTGGGGTTGAAGGGGGGGGAAGCCAGCCCAGTGCGTACGGGATCGTATGAAGTGTAGCTCTCATACTCACCGGCCGCGTGCTACATTGGGCGGCTATCTACCGGATGAACAGGCCACGATGAACTTCCATCCGGAACGTGACCGCAGGGGCTTTCACGGTTCCCTCATTCCCCAACGAAATGAGAATCTGATGATGCGCAGACGCTATAGACCATGGCAGGTGGCCATAGTGCTTATGTCGACGACGTGTGCGTTACCGCCATATCGGTCAGCTCTAAGCGATGAGCACGCCACAACTTCAGTCGAATCAGCGAGCAAGCGTCCGAACATTGTGCTGATAATGGTCGACGATATGGGATATGGCGACCTGCCAGCCTACGGGGCAAAAGATGTCCGGACTCCAAACCTGGACCGCTTTGCTTCACAGGGAGTCCGACTGACCAATTACTACGCGGCTGGTGCCGAGTGCACTCCGACTCGGACGGCGTTACTGACAGGGCTTTACCCGCAACGAATCGGTGGCATGGAATGTGCCATCGGAACGGGCAATGTCGGTCGCTACGACGACGCCATCCGCCTGCGAGAAACGCACGATCTGGGTCTGCCCGCTGAGCAGTCTGTCCTCTCATCCTCGCTGAAGAACGCCGGATATCAGACAGCCGTCTTCGGGAAATGGCACCTTGGCTACGAACCGAAACACCATCCACTGAAACACGGGTTCGATCAGTTCTTCGGGTTTCTTGGCGGCTACGTTGATTACTACCGGCATCGCGAGTTCTCGGATCTGGGTGTCTTGTTCGAAGGACGAAAGCCAGTTGAAACGGAAGGCTACATGACGAAGCTGATCACCGACCGCGCCGTCCAGTTTGTCGACGCCTCTTCGAAGGATGCCCCATTTTTTCTTTACGTCGCCTTCAGCGTTCCGCATTTCCCGTTTCAGCCCCCCGGCAACGATTCCGGAAAGATGGTTGCCAAAGAAGAACTCACGAAGGGAACCCGGAAGAATTACGTGGCAATGCTTAAAGATATGGATCGCGAAGTCGGTCGCCTTCTCTCGTCACTCGAAAAGCGTGGACTGACAGAAAACACGCTCGTGGTTTTCGCAAGCGACCACGGAGCCATCGCTCCGGGCAGCAACGCTCCGTTTCGAGGATTCAAGAGCGGCCTGTTCGAAGGCGGAATCCGAACCGCCTGCATGATGCGCTGGCCTGGGCACCTGCCCGCAGGTGTCGTTTCCGACCAGCCCGCCATCACGATGGACCTGACGACTTCGTTCATCGAAGCGGGCAATGGGAAAACGCCAGACGGTTACAGATCAGACGGAGTCGACATCGTCCAGCATCTCTCGAACAAAAAGCCAATTCCTCAACGCACTCTTGCATGGCGAGCCAAACGCGGCGACCGAGTCTGGCGAGCCATCCGCCACGACGACTGGAAACTCGTCACACGACTCGAAGAAGGAAAGTCGGAGCAGTGGCTCTTTGATCTGAAGAACGATTCTGCCGAACAGGTCGATCAGTCGGAGAAATCTCCACAACGAAAAGCGGAGCTGTCAAAACTCCTGACCGACTGGGAAATTGAAACGAAGTCTTCACGCTGATTGATGTTCAGGCGAGAATCCCGTCAACGACTTTCCCACCGACGTCGGTGAGACTTTCCTTGCGGCCCTGATGGAAGTACGTCAGCCGTTCATGGTCAAGCCCCATCAGATGTAGAATCGTCGCGTGCAGATCGTGCAGATGGACGGGGTTCGTTGTCGCCTGGAAGCCCAATTCGTCGGTTTCTCCATAGCGAATTCCGCCTTTGACGCCGGCTCCGGCGAACCACATTGAGTATCCGTACGGATTATGGTTTCGACCGGGTGCGTCTTTGCCTTCGCTGAATGGCATCCTGCCGAATTCGCCGCCCCATACCACCAGCGTCGAATCCAGCAGGCCTCGCTCTTCCAGATCGGTCAGCAGCGCCGCGATAGGCTGATCGACTTCTGCTCCGTGTTTGCCGTGATTCTTTTCGATGCTCTCGTGCGCGTCCCAGGTATCTTCCAGATGCCCGCCGCCGGAATACAACTGCACGAATCGGACTCCGCGTTCGACGAGACGTCGTGCGACAAGGCAATTGCGGCCGTACTCGTTGGTGGGTTCTTTGCCGATTCCGTAGCTCTCAATCGTCTGCCTGGTTTCCTTCGCGATGTCCACGGCTTCCGGAGCTTCCGACTGCATTCGCCAGGCAAGTTCGTACGACTGGATTCTCGATGCCAGATCACTGCCGCCTTTGCGAGACTTCATGTGTTGCTCGTTGAGCTGCTTCAGCAGGTCCAGCTGTTCGCGTTGAACGAGCGCACTCACATGTTCGGGTCCGCGCAGATTGAGAATGGGATCGCCGGTTGGCCGAAACAGCGTTCCCGAAACGGTGGACGGCATAAATCCGCTTGACCAGTTGGGTTGCCCGCTGATCGGTCCGCCGCGTTTGTCGAGCATCACGACATAGCCAGGCAGACTTTGATTCTCGGTCCCCAGGCCGTACACGCACCACGCTCCCAGCGACGGTCGGCCAATAAACGTCTTGCCCGTGTTGACGGCGACGAGTGCCGAACCGTGAGCATGGCTATCCGTGTGGCAGGAGTTGATGATCGCCAGTTTGTCGGCATGCTTGCGGACGTTCGGAAAGTAGTCCGAGATCAGCTGACCGCTTTCGCCACCCGGCCGAAACGGTCGCCACTCCGGCGTCAGATAGCCAACTTTGCGGCCTCCCGAGTTGATGTACTCCCGGTCGGCGGGCAATTGTTTCCCGGCGTACTTTGTCAGCTCCGGCTTGTAATCGAACGTGTCGACCTGGCTTGGAGCTCCGTTCATCGTGAGGAAGATGCAGGCCTTGGCCTTCGCCGGAAAATGCTGAGCGATCGGCGAAAGCGGACCACTTGACAATGTCTCTGCGGAGTGAGATTCCGTTCCGAAGAACCCATCACCTTCCAGCAGCGACGTCAGTGCCAACCCCGCGAAGCCGACGCCCATATCCCACACGCATTCACGGCGAGACACCCCGCAGGGAAACCGGCGACCCGGCAGCTGGTTATCAGAATGTGAAATCATTATCCGCGTCCAAAGATTGAGTACGACTGAAGCCTCGTCACCGCAGCCCCGCGTGACGATTGCACCTGGGAATTCACCGCTTCGCTAATCGACGTAAATAAACTCGTTCGAATTCAGCAGGACGTGGCACAACGATGCCAGAGCCAGTAGTTCCGGCGAAGACTCTGCTGACGTTGCCTGTCGAACAAAAGTGGGAAGCTGATATCGGTCCAGCAAGACGCTCCACACCTGACGTCGTTCTGTCGTTGACAATGCCCGGTCGTAGACCAGCAGCTCGGCAATATCACCGTTCCAGTATTCGCCGTTGATATTGCCCTGCTGCCCGATCACCCACGACGTGTCGAGCTTTCGATTTGGAAGTGCGGATTCGCTCCGACCAGTCATGGTCGCATTTTGAAAGACATCGGTACCATTCGCGGAGTTAATTGCTGAGAGGACGAATAGTTTGTCTCGATCAGCGATCGATCCAGCATTTGAAAATGCGTCGCTGAAGCGGACCTGCCGGTCCCCGGTCAGTCCTAAGAAGACTGACGATCCAACATTCTCGCCGCGTTTCCAGTTTGAAATAATCTCGCGGTGCCCGCCGGAGTGCTTGTCAGACACCACCGCGAAGATCGAGCACTCAGCTGTCTTCAGCAGTTGCCCGTCGATATCGAGGAATCGTTGGCTCCCATCAAATCGCACAACGGGACGGCCTTTGAAGCCGTGAACCAGAAGCGGGCCGTGAGCCGATTCTGATTGCGTCGCGTCATGGTCGTCCTCCGACTGATCCATCCATCTGAAAATTCTGCCAGACTCGTCAGCATTCACTCCGGCGTCCGCGCGGAGGTGCAGGACAAGATCTTCCGACGAAATAGCATCCTCGGAAGATCTCCACTCAACCGCGATAGAAGTGGAATGTTCCTTCTTGAATTCAGCTGACTGCTTCTTCATGTGCGAAGCGGCTAGCGACAACTCCAGCGATGTTGCTTCACGACTCAGAGCAAATCGCCAGACCAGATCAGCCTGTTCAACCGGGGACTTCGTCAGCGCCGCTATCCGTCCAGCCAAAGCCGTACTTTGATCGTGGCTGAAGGAGTTATTGAGCAGGGCAAGTGCCTGAGGAGCCACCGTTGTCACATCACGCTTTGCGTTGGGCAGCGTCGTGTCGCAAAGATCGAAGGTCGTCATCAGCGGCGGGAGCAGGTGACGTTTCATGTAGATATAGATGCTGCGGCGTTTCTGTTCTTCCGCTGACGACTCGGTCCATGCAGAAGCCTTTCGTGATAGTCCTTCGAGTGCTTCCGGGCTGATCTTTGGTCGAAAGCTCGCACCTCCGAGTCGCAGATCAAGCTGCCCCGCCGATGCTAAAAACGAATCGCGGAGTGCTTCTGCATCCAACCGGCGTCTGTCAGCGCGCCAAAGCAAACGGTTCGAAGAATCGGTCTGCGAGTATTCCTCATGTTTCGCGTGAGTCGTCGACTGCCGCCAGGTATCGGAGTTAAGAATCAGCCGGTGCATGCGTTTCAGCGTCCAGCCTCCGGAAACGAATTCCGCAGCCAGCCAGTCGAGCAGCTTCGGATGAGTTGGCGGGTCCCCGCGAAACCCAAAACTGTTCGGCGATCGGACGAGCCCCTGCCCGAAGTGATGCTGCCACATCCGGTTCACCAGAACTCTGGCCGTGAGCGGGTTATCCGGAGAAGCAATCCATCGGGCAAGTTGAAGTCGACGTTGCGTCGTGGCCGCTCCATCTAATGGAGGCTCGAAGTCTTTGAACAAAGCAGGAATCGCAGTCAGCGGCGCTGAAGTTACGGCCTGCAACGGCGTATGCCGACTTCCGTTTTTCAAGACATGCAGAGACGCCGGCGACGCGGTGAGGTCCGTCCAGCCAAGCACTTCCGAAAAGCCCAGCTCTTCCGCCGACGGGCCGCCGATCAGTTTGCGGTCTCGAGCTTCGATCGGCCCCGGCCAGAACACTGACGCCATGCGGTAATAATCGACCTGCGGAATCGGATCGAACTTGTGGTCGTGACACCTCGCACATTTAACGGTCAACCCAAGAAAAGCCGACGACGTGGTGTGTACCAGATCTTCCAGCCGCTCGTACTTGTAGTCCTGATTATCGTTCGGCTCGTCGTTCCAGGTGCCGAGCATCAGAAAACCGGTGGCGGTAACGCTCTTGATATCCCGGTCGGGAATCTCGTCACCCGCCAGTTGGTGAATCACGAACTCGTCGTAGGGCATGTCGGAGTTCAACGCATCGATGACCCAGTCACGATACTTCCAGGCAAACGGCTTATCCTGATCGCGTTCGTAGCCGGACGTTTCGGCATAACGAACAACGTCCAGCCAGTACCGTCCCCATCGTTCACCATGATGCGGCGAGTCGAGCAGCGAATCAACGAGCGTCCGCCAGGCGTCTGGTGACTCATCCGCGACGAACGATTCGGTTTGCTCATAAGTCGGCGGAAGTCCGACCACGTCATAGTAGAGCCGCCGAATCAACGTCCGACGGTCGGCAACTGGAGCCGGTTCGAAGCCATGTGTCGCAAGCTTTGCGGCGATGAACGCATCGATTGGATTGTCTCGAACCGGCGCGACTTCAGGCACCGCAGGTCGAACAACCGGCTGCAGAGACCACCAGTCCCGACCACCTCTTACATCACTGGTCGATTCGTACTGGTCCAGCATCCTCCCTTCAGGCCACTGAGCGCCTTCTGCTACCCATTCGCTCAAAATACGAATCTCTTCGTCGGGCAGTTTGCGACTTGCACCTCGCTGCTCAGGCGGCATCTCTCCGGCGACAACACGTTGCAACAGGAGACTCTCCTGCGGCTTCGTCAGTGAGAAGGCGGCGCCGCCCTCGCCACCTTTCAGCACGTTGGCTCGGGTTGTCAGAACGAGACCGCCCATCGCCTCATGCTCGCTGTGGCACTCCAGACACCGCTTCACGAGAATCGGTGCGACGTCACGATCGAAGTTGATCTCGGCACTGGCGACAGAATCGATGGCGACACCACTGCAAACCCAGCAGACTATGAGCAACCGCGCCGTTGGCATATCCGATCCTTTGAACCAGCGTTTGAGTATCATCCAGGCGACTCATCGATTCGCATCAGGAAAGATGCTTAAGGCCCAACACAGTATAGAAATTTCTCCCCGCGAAGGAGCAGTTGCTTGCCGACGATCGCGGCGGACGCGTTGAATCGGTCGTCGAGAACGTTGCGGGCGAGGATTCTCGGTTTGTCTTCGTTTGAGAAGACGAGGGTCGTTCCTTCGAGATCGGTCACGTAAACACGACCGGCGGCGCCGACTGCGGACGCGTAGACGTTCCCGATTCCCGGCAAACGGAATGGGCCGGGGGTCTCTTCTCCGGTCTTTGCATTCAGTCGTGTCAGGACACTTTGGTAATGGGCATGGAAGTACAACGCTCCGTCATAAAGCAGAGGCGACGGCACGTATGGGGTGCCTCGGCGGCGAGACCAGATGACCTGTTCGGAATCCGTGATATCGCCTGTTGACCCGGCAAGCCGAATCGCCAGCATCGCTTTCTTTTCGTAACTGCTGCCGGCAATGACGATCCCATCAGAATAAACCGGCGTCGCGACGATGTTGGCCGAAAGCCCACCGCACTCCCACAGCACGTTTCCGCTGGCGAGGTCATAGCCGCGGACACGCGAAGTGCCGCAGACAATCACCTGCTGCTTTCCTTCGTGCTCCACGATGATCGGCGTCGCCCAGGACGTGACTTCTTTGCGGGACTTCCGCCAGAGTTCCTTCCCCGTTGACTTGTTCAGAGCGACGATGAATGACTCTTCCTCGTGGTCCCAGTTGATGACCAGCGTTGAACCGTACAGAGCCGGCGATGCACCTTCGCCGTGACCGTGTTTCGTGTGCAACTGCCCAAGGTCTTTCTGCCAGACGACGTTGCCCGCATGGTCGAGGCAGAACAGTCCATGCGAACCGAAAAACGCAAAGACATGGTCGCCGTCAGCGACGGGCGAAGCAGACGCCAGACTGGCTGAGTAATGGGCTCCTTCGACTGGCAGGGCTTCGTTGAGCGTCTTCTGCCAGAGGACCTTTCCCGTCATACGGTCAACAGCCAGCGCGACGAATCGGTGTCGCTGCGAAACCGAAAGATTGTCGTGGGCTCCCGGTCGGCCACTCTTGCGAGGCTCAAGCTTCGGACCAATCGGTACAGCCGCCGTCAGGAAAATATTCTCGCCCCAGACGATTGGTGTGGCATGCCCTCGGCCAGGAATTGCGACCTTCCACTGGACGTTCTTCTCTTCGCTCCACTCGACCGGCGGATCACCGAGCGGTGCGACGCCCGTCCCCAGCGGACCTCGCCACTGCGGCCAGTTCTGCGATGTCGATTCGGTCGGTTCAGCGGCGGCCTGAGAGGTCACCGCCACGATAATTGTGAGAATCAAGCTGTGCATGAGGAAACTCTACTCCACCGATGCCGGAGCGTCTCCCATTGTGCTGCGGTTGTGAGTGTTTTTGTTTGTAGGGTGTGACCAGCGGGCTGAATGGTCAATCGCGGTGTGCCGGCGCGGAGACCGTCCGAGCTTTGCTAGCGCCGTGGTAACAGGAAAGTCGCCCG
>JBLFXD010000205.1:0-9468 GCA_047611045.1 Planctomycetaceae bacterium
CTGACCTCCTGCAAAGCAGACTCGACCCGATGCTGATTCCACTCAACACCGACGCCCCAATCTATCACTTCCCGTTCGCCTGCATCGCGATGATCGTCGTGAACTGTTTCACGTTTCTCGCCACCGGCTGGGGATCGATGGAGAACGTCGACCAATGGAGCCCCTGGGCACTCGCACACGGCGACGGCCTTCATCCGATCCAGTGGATCACCAGCAACTTTATTCACATGGGAGCGGCTCATCTGATCGGCAATATGATCTTCCTGTGGGGCTTCGGTCTTGTTGTGGAAGGCAAACTCGGCTGGTGGAAGTTTCTTCTCGTTTACCTGGCCATCGGCGTCGCCCAATGTGCCGTCGAGCAAACGATGATGCTTGGCCATACGCCGGAAGCCGCCGCAGAATCTTTTGTCGAAGACGTCTTTGACATCGACGACGTCTTCAACGAGGACATGATCGCCAGCCTGGAAATGCAAGGGCTTTCCGAGGAAGAAATCGAAGAACAGAAAGAAGAGTACCGCGAGCAGCTGCAGAGCCTGATATCCGAAGTCGAGCTGAGTTACGCACAGTTCAGCGGATCGTGTGGAGCGTCGGCGATCATCTACGGGATGCTGGCCATGTCTTTGGTCTGGGCTCCACGGAACGAGGTAACACTGCTTCTTTTCATCGCGTTTCGAGCAATCACCTTCGAAGCGACGATCATGACGTTTTCGGCGTGGTACATCGGCGTGGAGATTCTCGTAGCAACGTTCGAAGGATTTGCCATCGCGACGTCAACACTTCACGTCATGGGCGCGGCCGCTGGCTTTGGCATCGGCACGTTCATGCTCAAAAATGGCATGGTCGACTGCGAGGACTGGGATCTATTTTCGGTCCTCAGCGGAAACTACGGAGCGCGAGCACGAGACCGCTACGGAAACCGGATCGTGCCTGAGAATCGAAAGAAAAAAGCGGACGCCACTTCCGAGACAGAGTCCGGCAGGAAGAAAGAGCCAAAGAAGAAGTCTCTAAATTCTGCTGCCGGAGCGAAGAAGAAGCTCGTCAAAGTCGAGCACTTTGTCGAGGCGGGAGAGTACGACACCGCGTACGACGAACTCTACAACGCGAGACTTCGAGCACCAGACGCCATGCTGGATGAATCGGTCCTGAAGCCTCTTGCGATCGGCCTTGCAAAACGGAAGCAGTGGGACGAAGCCGCCGAGCTCATGCAGGAATACATCGACGCCTATCCGGAAGGCAGCGACACGATGCGCCTGCGACTCGCCAATGTTTTCCTCAAAGACACAAACGACGGCCGGTCAGCGCTTCGAGTACTGAAAGAAGTTGACCAGGAAACGCTGTCAGACGAGGCTCGCGCGACTTTCAAGAAGCTCGCCAAAGCGGCAAAAGATTGCCGTTGATTCCACTGACGCACGCCTGAGCTAAACGCGACTCTAACCCGCAACGCGGATGTACTCGTCCTTCTTCGGAGGCTCTGCAGGGGCAGCGGTGTGCCCTTTCCAATCCTGCATCCCCTGATAGACCCCTAGGAACTGCAGAAGCCTTCTGAAGATGACGCGCGGCCACGTCGCCTTTCCGAGAGGAATCAGACGAACCAGCCACGGAGTCAACAGATGAGCCTTTCGTTTCTCAACACACCGGACAATCTTCGCGGCAAGGTTTTCCGGAGTCAGAATCGGAGTGAGTAAAGGTGCCTTCGCGCCTTCGAACATTCCGGTGCTGATATAGCTGGGGCAGATCGCTGAGACTCCGACATGCCCTCGCCCGGTCATCTCCAGTTCCTCCCGAAGCGAGTCCGTAAATCCGAGCACTGCCCATTTGCTCGACGCGTAAGTCGCCGCGTTTGGCAGAGCGATCAAGGCGGAAGCGCTGGCGACATTGACGATGTGTCCTTCGTCGCTGTCGATCAGATCCTGCAGGAAAAGATGCGTCACAATCACCGGGCCATGCGTGTTGACGTCGTAGGTGACGAGATGCTTTTCGAGCGGCACGTCCAGAAACTGTCCGCCGGTAACAATACCGGCGTTGTTCACCAGAATGTGAATTGGCCCTTGATCCGCGTGAATGCGATCCCTCACGTCGCGGACGTCAGCCGGGTCCGTGACATCCATCACGTAGCCCGCGCAGGGGAGAGCCGCGATCTGAAGCTCGCACACGGCCTCGGTCACTCGTTCCGGTTCGCGATCGGTGATGATCACAAAGGCTCCGGCCTTCGCGAAAGCTTTGGCCGTGGCCAGACCGAGTCCGTGACCGGCTCCGGTGATCAGTACGCGTCGTGATTTGAGATTCTTCATGTCGAGCCTCCTCGAATTGCGGAGACCGGTGCGGCGATACTGCATTTCCATCTGCCAGAAGATGCAGCCAGCTCGTCAGACCAGTCCCCCTTTAAAGGCGTGATAGCCCAATGTTGAAAGATTCCACAAGGACGGATTCTGGAACAGCCGACACAACGACCACGCCACCGACTCGGGCGACGGATGCGATGCCAGCCAGACAGCCTTCGGAAGAACAACCAGCGGAGCTTCCAGAACAGTCTTCTCGATCCCCGTCAGCATGAACGAGTTGTGAACCCAGCCAGTACCGCTCTGAATGTCCTGCCGAGTCGAACTCGGATGCCCACCCCACGGCGGACTCATCAAAGCAAAGACGACCCCCGACCATTGATTCTGTGCGACGACGCCGTACCTCAGCCTGTCGACGCACTCGTCAAGAACCTGTCGCGTCGCCTGTTTTCGTTTGAAGCGACTGGGCACCGTGATGGATGCCGCCAGCGTGCCCCAAAGTTTTTCGTTGCAGAACTCAGTTGCCTTCCGCAGAAACTCTTCAGGACTCGTTGCGTCGATCGGCACTTCGGCACAGACACAGACGAATGATTCGCTACCAAATAACGGTGAGTCTTCGTCCGGCTTGACGTTGCGGACCAGCGTCCAGGGCAGCGTTCCATCCTCCTGGTTGGTGCCGGCGACAAACGTCGTCATTCCGCCTGGACACGTCTGACTTCCAGACACGCCGCCATCAGCGGTCGTTCGAAGAAGCTGTTGAGCCTTGTCGGCGGTCAAGCCCGAGTACTGCTCGAATCGCTGCTCGGCTCCGGGGTAGTACGCGACTCGCTGCGGAACTCGTGCGAGTGCGTTCTCGATCCGCTGCAGAAACCGTTCGCGTTCCGGCCACTGTTTCCAGGTGACAATGACTCGAGTCGCCACACAGTTAAACGCGGCGTTGTTCGTCATCGAGGTGACGATGTTCTCCGCCTGAAACTTGAGTTGTGTCTTCGAGTAAGCTCCCGGGACGACGACCCAGGGAGTGACATTTCCCAGTTCGCTGCCAACTGGCTTGTCGATGATCGGTTCGTCGCGGCGTCGACGCTCTTCACGTTCGCTGCCTTGTGGCCCCCAGACGATTGCATCATGAGTCGCTTCGGAGCCGGTTATATGAATGTCGTCGACACGTTCATCGGCGACGGCCGAAGCCCCGATACTGACATCGCCTGAGATAATTCGAAGCAGGTCGTTCTCGACGAGCGGTGCGAAAGCGCGTTCGAAGATCGGACCGACACACTCGTTGACCGGATTCATCTTGAGCAGCACCGCTCGATTATCGACGCACAGTTTCGTCAGCATGTCGGCGGCGGGAATTCCGCTCACATTTCCGGCACCAAGCACCAGCGACGTGCCGGTCTGTTCAAGATTCCGATAGGCGGTTGCCAGTGAATCGTCAAGATTGTCTTCGCCGATGTCCGGTTGCAGCCAGGTCGTCGCTCGGAAGCCAATGAACGTCACCGGATCGAAAAAACCTGGACACGGAGTCATGCGAACTCCGATGCGACCGTCGCTCTTGCGAACGGGCTTCGCAGGAAGCTTCGGGCGGCCTCGGCGATCGATCTGCCGCATGCTTCTCAGAAAGAGCTGCAACTGTCGCAGTGTCGCGGCCGGCCCGCCGAGAATTTCCTGAGCACGCTCGCGACTTCCGCGGGCAATCCCCTTTGATTCGCACACAACGTCCACCCACTCGGGGGCGACGCTGCAGATTCCGTCGACACACTGCTCAAGCAGGGCAATCCGCTGGGCGACGTCCATCCTGCTTAGACGGTCTCGACCGTCGGTGAGCTTCTCCAGACAACGATCCAGTGAAGCCGCGTCCGCTCGAACGACTCCGGGAACCGCAGCGTTTGATGAAGAACCTTCACCGGTCGCTGCCTCTTTCGCCTGAGGCAGTCGGCTGACGCCTTTCACAATGTCTGGACCGGGACGGATCATCGCGACTTACTCCTTTAAGTCCGGGGCAGGAAGTTCGGCTGGCGATGGATCAGTCTCCGTTGCCAGGTCTGCCACTGAAATTACCGACTCCGGGACCTGTTCCGTGTCCCTCTGCTCATCGGTCGATTCTGAATCGGTACGAAGCTTACGCCGAAGCACTTTTCCAAGGAAGTTCTTTGGCAGCTCTCCGACCACCACTTCCACGATTTTCGGACGTTTATGTTTGGCGAGATGCTCTGACGCGAAGGCGTCAAACGCCGCTCGGTCAAAACGGTCAGCTGAGCGAACACTGACAACGGCTTTGACGACCTCTCCGACCCTGGCGTCAGGCTCGCCCACAATGACGACGTCCTCGACACCCGGAGCCTCTTTCAATACCGGCTCGACATCTGCCGGGTAAACGTTGAACCCGGACGTGATCACGAGGTCTTTCTTTCGATCGACCACGCGGAAGAAGCCATCCTCGTCGCACGTCCCCATGTCGCCGGTGTAGAGCCATCCGTCGCGGATCACTTCTGACGTGGCTGCATCATTTTGCCAGTACCCAAGCATGACCTGCGGGCCTCGAGCGACCAGCTCGCCGATCTCGCCGGGCGGCAAGACAGTTTGTCCGTCTTCGCCATCGACGATCCGGACTTCCGTATCAGGCAGCGGCAGGCCGATCGTCCCAGCGCGATTTGTTCCGTCGAGCGGCCCGGTGCAGATAACCGGGCTGGCCTCCGACATTCCGTAGCCTTCGACGAGCGTCGCTCCCGAGTACCGAGCGAATTCGTTCGAGATCTCGTCGGACAGCGGAGCACCGCCGGAAACAACATAACGCAAAGCTTTGAATTGAATCGGCCTGTCACGAAGCACGTCAATCAACGCGGCCAGCATCGCGGGTACGGCCGGGAAGATCGAAGGCTGATGTTCTTCGATAAGTCGCAGCACGATCCGCGGAACGAACCGATGGTGAATCACCAGAGTCGCCGCCATCGCGACGCCGGACATCGCACACGACGTCAGTCCGTAGCTATGGAAAAACGGCAGCACGGTAAGAATCTTCTCGCGAGCTTCGTAAGCACCACCCCAGTTGTAGATCTGCCAGGCGTTGGCAATGAGATTTCGATGGCTGAGCGTCACCGCTTTCGGGGCACCGGTCGTCCCACCAGTCGGCAGAATGTAAGCAGGCTCGTCGAACGACGCGGCCTTCACCGGCTGAAAGTCCGCGTCACCGGCCGCCACTTGATCTTCCAGTGAATGATGAGTTGGGTGATCGGGCGTCGGCCAGAATCCGAGCCGCTGCAATCTTGCAAACGCATACCCGACCTTCTGCCAGGTCGGCAGCCGATCGCCCAGCGTCGCGAAGAGAATGTGCTCGGGCTTGTACTTCGCGTTGACGATCAACGGAGCCAGCATGTCCAGACCGATAACGACTCGACAGTCGGTCGTCGTCATGAACGTGTCGATTTCTTCGGCGACCATCAGCGGGCTCATCGCGACGGCGATTCCGCCAGCCATCCAGATCCCGTTGAGCACTGATAGATACTCGGGCAGATTCGGCAGCAGCACACCGACCCGGTCGCCGGGCTTCACGCCAAACTTCACCAGCGCCGACGCAGTTCGGTGAGCGTTCTCTGAGAGTTCCCGATACGTCACCGTCTGCTTGTAATAGTGGCAGGCGATCCGGTCAGGATGCCGCGAAGCGGTCCGCTCCAGCAGGCCCCAGGCGTAGAGCTCGGGGTAGTCCAAGGTCTTAGGCACGACGTCTGGATAGTGATCCAGCCACGGCCTGTCGGACGTATCGAACGATTGCAGAGATTTAGACATGTCGGGCTCCCGGTATTGCCAGGCCGGCCCGGTCATGAGCCAACTCAGCAGGATGGGATGGTCCCGTTTCGCGACCGACGAACGTCAGTCTTCGGAACTGAAAATGAAGTGCGGCCGATCTGTCTCAAATCCTGACAGAACACCCGCTCGGCATTTCCCGTCGCCGTTACGTTTCCTTTCGGAAATTCAGAAGTGACTTTCTAACCTAGGCCAGCCTTAACTACGTATCCCAATAGAAACGTCGTCAGTCGAAATTGTTCCTTACAGGCGGCTCTTGAGATTTCCTGTTTTCGTGTAAAACCGGAGTTGACACGTGGCTCCGGTCTGGCCGTCAGAATTGTTGACTTTACGAGTCGATACTTCGTGCTTCTTTCTCATCCCGCCGCCCGGGACGCCGCGTCCGGCATCTCGCTGACAGCCTCTTCCACAGACACAGCAAAGCTCCCTCGACGAGCGAATTCGAGCAAAGCATCCGACGGCGCCAAATGCGGATGAGACTTCGCCAGCTCCTGCAAACAATCGACGACCGTTTGAATTCCGATACTCTGAGCGTACTGCAGCGGCCCGCCGCGGAACGGTGCGAAGCCGGTCCCAAACACCATCGCCAGATCGATGTCTTCCGGCCTTCTTGCGATACCTTCTGCCAGACAGATTGCCGCTTCGTTAATCACGGGAAAGACGAGCCGCTCGGCGATCGCTTCCCGGCTTAGTCGAGAACTCGATCCCGTACCGCTCGTTTTTCTCAGGTCCGCGATCGATCGAAGAACGGATTCCTGCACTGCCTTCCCACCGTTTGTCAGCAACTTTGGTTGAGAACCGAGTTTCTCGCGGAGCTGTTTCAGTGCTCCCCAGATCGCGGCCGGCTTCATCCGGTCGCCGTACGCTTCGTGGAGATTCTCAGCGACGTGAGCAGCCACATCCAGGCCGACGAGATCACTCAAAGCCAAAGGCCCCATCGGCATTCCGAAATCGACGGCCGCCTTGTCGATCTCCATCGGGTCGGCGACTTCGGCGAGCAGAAAGCCCGCCTCGTTCATGTACGGTCCGAGCAACCGGTTGACCAGAAATCCGGCACAATCACCGACCACAACCGGCGTCTTGCCCAGCCGCTGCACGACAGCAAACGCCTTGGCCAACGCCTCGTCACTCGTCTGCTCCGTTCGGATCACCTCGACCAGCGGCATCTGATGCGGCGGATTAAAGAAGTGGAGGCCGACTACGCGTTCCGGATGCGGAACGTCGCGAGCGACCTCGCTCACCAGCAGCGAACTTGTGTTTGTCGCGAGGACCGTTTCCGAGTTCGTCGCCGCCGCCAGTTCCGCGAAGACCTGACGTTTGATATCCGGCACTTCGACGACAGCCTCGATGACGACGTCGGCGTTCTTCAGTCCGCGATAGTCAGTCGCCGGGCTAAGTCGGTCGAAGATTTCTTCCGCCTGCCGCTTCGTCAGTTTCTTGCGTTTCGTGTCTTTGGCCAGAAGATCGCGGACAGTCTTCACGCCGCGGGCGACGAATTCGGATTTGATGTCTTTGAGCCTCGTCGCGACTCCTTTACGAGCCAGCAGCAAAGCAATACCCGCCCCCATCGCGCCGGCGCCGATCACCGCTGCCTGCTTGAGTTCCTTTGAATCAAATTCGGCACTGAGTTCTTCCGGCGGCTTCTTCGCCTCTTCGGACAGGAAGAACAATCGAATGCACTCTCGCGTGACCGGGTTGGCCGCCAGTTCCGAGATCCCGTCAGCTTCAATTCTGAACCGTCCCTTGTCGTCCGCGGCGAGCCCTTTCTGAAACGTCTCGATAATCATCAACGGCGCCGGATAATGTCCGTGCGTTTTCGCCATCACCTGCTGGCGTGCTTTCTTCAGGGCAAACTTCTTCGCGGCAACCGTCCCTTCGAGAAACTTCTGCCAGCCCGGCTTCTTCGACTTACGAAACAGTTTCGACGCCGATCCAAACTCATGATGCGTCTTCAGGATCTTCTCACCGACTGACGCCAAAGCTTCCGGCGGAACAACTTCGTGCACAACGCCTTTTGATCGAGCCTGAAAACCGCCCAACTGCCGCCCCGACAGAACCAGCGGCAGAGCATCGATCAGCCCTATCTGCCGCGGCAGACGCACGGTTCCGCCCCAGCCGGGCAGCAGTCCAAGTTGCACTTCCGGAAGTCCCACCTTCGTTTTCTCATGAGTACTGGCGACTCGGTATCGACAGGCCAGTGCGAATTCCAAACCGCCACCGAGGCACGCTCCGGAAATCAAAGCGACGGTCGGAACCTTCAGATCTTCAAGTGCCTGGAAGACGCTCTGCCCAAACGTCGAGACTTCTGCAGCGGCGACTTTGTCGGTCAGGTCTTCGAACTCGGTGATGTCTGCTCCGGCAATGAAGACTCCGGGCTTTCCACTTTGAAAGAGAACACCTCGAATTGAAGAATCGTTCCTGATCGACTCAACCAGATCCCGCAGCTCTTCCATAATCGATCGCGACAGAGCATTCACTGGTCGATCTTTGCGGTCGATCGTGACTCGCAGAATGCCGTCATCTGATTTTTCTGAGTGCCACATGTCAGCCATGATTCCGTCCTCGATACACAAAATACGTTTCTTGTCGTCACCTCTCCCGCTTGCGGGAGAGGTCGGCCTCTCGGGGCCGGGTGAGGGTTTGTGTCCTGGAAAAACCCGTCACTTGATTCGGTTGGAACGCAAATCCCCCTCACCCGCGACTGAGACCGCGACCTCTCCCCTAAGGGGGAGAGGTGAGAATGAATCTGAAAGTTGCGTCGTCAAATTCGAAACAGTCTCCATTTCCGTGATTCACCCGAGCCATCCAGACCAGCTCCGTACAACAAGCACTCACGCGGCGATGCGTTCAACAATTGCGGCACCGCCCTGCCCTCCACCGATGCACAAAGTTGCCAGACCGACGTTCTGGTCACGCCGCTCCAACTCGGCGAGTAGCGTGAGGATCAACCTCGCCCCGGTCGCCCCGACCGGATGTCCAATCGCGATGGCTCCACCGTTGACGTTCAGCTTGTCTTCGTCGATCGGGCGCAGTCGCGAGGCCGCGTCCGAGTCCACACAGTCTTCCGGCGGACTTTCGAAACCTTTCAGACACGCAAGAACCTGCGCCGCGAAGGCTTCGTTCAGCTCGACCAGATCGACATCATCCATCGTCATGCCGGCTGACTGAAGCGCCTTCGCCGACGAGTAGACCGGGCCGAGTCCCATTCTCGATGGATCACAGCCGGCGAACTCCGCCGATCGAATTCGGCCGATTGGTTCCAGGCCGAGCGACTTTGCATAGTCAGCTTCCATCAGCAGCAGAGCCGCCGCTCCGTCGGTAATGCCGCACGAATTGCCAACCGTCACGCTGCCCCATTTCCGATCGAAGTACGGTTTCATGTTTCCCA
>JBLFXD010000206.1:0-9461 GCA_047611045.1 Planctomycetaceae bacterium
GGTCATGTGTTTGTTCCTCGTCAGAGGACTCATACAATCTCTCCGCTTCGCGTCTCAACTGCGCCGCTGCGCAGCAATTACTGACCAGACCGTCGTCGATCAGGTTCTGCGTGCGTGCGATACGGTGGGTGTCGGTCGCCGTCCGGTCTTGAAAGAAGTGGATGGCTTAACCGTGCCGGCTGTCTTCGGGATTCGACGGCCGACCATCTGCATGCCGGTAGGAACAATCGAAGAGCTTTCCAGTCAGGACCTTCGACTCGTACTGCTTCACGAGCTGGCGCATGTGAAACGTCGAGACGGGCTTGTTCTGTCGTTGTGCTTGTTCGTCCGGGCGTTGCACTGGTTCAACCCGCTGGCCTGGCTGGTCGTCTCACGAATCCGAAATTACATGGAGCATGCTGCTGACGAGATCGCCATGGCCGCGACTCAGCCTTCCGAAAACGTTGACTACGGACGACTTCTTCTCCGTTATGCGACCAACGAGCCGCTGCCGCGACATCTGGCCGCGATCGGTTTGCTGTTCACGTCTCCGGGGCGAAAGCTGGCTCGCCGGATCGACATGCTCGAAGGCAGCGAGAAGAGAAATCACTGGCTGGCCAAAGCGTTTGCGATGGCGGCAGTCGGAAGTCTTGCGGTCACCGGCCTGACCGACGCCAAACCCATTGAACAGGAACAACCACCAGCGATCTTTCTTCCGCGTGTTCAGGACTCGTGGGAGCAAACTCAGCCAGGCTTCCCGCCGGCTCCGGAAATCGCAAAAGTCACCGAAGTACGCGTCTAGGATGTCTCCAAAGTCTTGACGAAGCTTCAGGAAACGCAGCCGGACCGCGATTCAGCCGCTTTCCTGCAGAACATCGTCGCGCCGGGAGAAACGACGCTCTCAGGAGACCAGCTCACGGTAAACGTCACGGAAGTACAACACAGAATTGTCGAGCAAAGACTGGAGCAGCTTGCCAGAAGCGGCAATTGGAAAATTCAATTCGAATTGCGGCTGATCCAGGTGGCGCTTGACCAGGTGACTAACCTGGGTGTTGATTGGATCGCCGACGCCGTGCAGCCGAAAATCAATCGGAAGCCACACCTCGGATTTCGGCCGGACTCGGCAGGGGTCCTCGCGAGTTTCGACGCACCGGCCAGCGACGATCTCGTCATCCAGTTGCGTCAATCCAACTTGCCGTCACAACCAGTGCTCGGCGTCAAGATCACCGATGAGCAAGCCAGCCGGTTCGTTCAACGCTGCACGAACGACCTCCGGTCAACCATGCTGCTGGCCCCCGAAGTCATAGTTTTCAACGGCATGTCAGCGTGCCTCTCCGACGAGGCGAGTCATCCATTCGTCACAGGAATGCGGCCTCACGATCCCGGTAAGAACCGCCAGATGGATCCGGTAATCGACTGTTTCAGCGAGGGCTTCCGGTTCCATCTTCGGGGCGACGTTTCGGACGAGAACCAGATTCGGATTCAGTGTGGTTTGACACTGTCGAAGCTGGAAGATGTCGCGCTGGCGAACTTGCCGATTAACGCCGATGACGATTCCGGAGCACGGCTTACCGTCCAGGTTCCTCAAACAAGATCGGTCACGGTCCACGCGGGAGGAACTCTTAAGAAGAGCGAGTCGTTGCTGCTTACCTGCCCAACAACGTTTACCCGCGATCAGCCGCGACAGGAGTCACACGCGTTTTGCTATCTGGTGACTCCTCGCTGGTCTCGCGACTTCGAGGTGAAGCCGCCACAACCTGCCCGGAAGAATGCGGCACGCAATGGTCGAGCAGCCTCGCAGGATAGTAAGCCTGCAATCAACCAACGGGTCGCTGAATAAGTCTACGAAAATTCTCGCCGAGGATCAGACGCTTGTCCGCTTCTGAAATCTTGGCGGCGATGACTTTGCTCAACTCGGTGCCGAGGGATCGTGAAGGCAGATGGCTGCCAAAGACGATTCGCTCGGCGCCGACTTCTCGGACGGCCATTTCAATAAACCCGGCGCTGGCATCGAATCCGGATGTCTCGACCAGAATGTTGGGCGAACTCTGAACCGCGCGGATTCCTCGCTGCCACTCGCCGCCGGCGTGCGCACACACAAACTTCTGCTCTGGAAACTTCGCCGCGACTTCAGCCAGCTCGGAAGGAGTCGACGCTCCGGGACTCTGCTTCCCGCCAGTGACGAACCAGGTGTGCTGCATGATTACCCCGCGCAGTTCGGCAATCCGTTCAATCAGCGGATGGAAATTGGGATGCGTGCAGGTCAGAGATCCCACGCCGCCACCGCGAAAGTAGACGCCGATCATCGGTCCGTCGCGAAGCCAGCGATTCAACGCGTCCAGCGATGCCGGTACATCGTTGGCGTTGAGCTGGATCATTCCGAGCAGCAGATTCGGCCACCGCTCCATCGCCTTGAGCGTGACGTCCGATCGAGTGCGGATCAGCTTTTCGAAATCGGCGTCGCTCGTCGTTCCAATGCCGACGTGAGGAAAGTAACAAAGCTTCTCAAATTCGCCCTTCCTGACCGCAGGCATCGCGCGTTCGATGTCGGCAATCAACCCGCTGCTGCCGTCCGAGCCGGGGTGAGAATAAGCCGGTGTGAAATAGGAATCCCAGATGCGGTATCCCTTGAGCTGCTTCGGTGATGGAAGACCCGGTCTCAATGAAGAATTCATAGTCCGTTCTTCCAGAATGCTGAATCGGCGTTGTTGGCGTAAACGGCTCGCAAAGCTTTGTCGTCGAGTTTGCCAGACTCGTGAACTCGAATCAGTGCCGCTTCGGGAATGAGAAACGGAGCGTGAGTTCCAAACAGAACTCGACCAGCCAGAAGCGAGCGAACGAGCTTTGGGATTCCGTCCGTGGCGTCGACGCGAGCCGTATCGAACATGACATTGGTCGTCTTTGCCAGCTGTTCGAAGATCGGCCCGCGCGGCTTGTAATTGAGAAGCTGAACTCGGGCTCCAGGAATTCGTTTCACAACGTCGACCAGAGGAGCAAGATCGACGTCCTGCACGACGAGTTTCGGATGTTGCGTTCGATTGTCTTCCATCGTTGCCGCGATCTGCACGAAACGTCCGGCCTTAGTTGCAAGATTCAGCAACTGTGCAAACCGAGGGTCGTCCAGCGTGTATCCGTGATAATTCGGGTGCAGACGAACGCCGGGCATGCTGAGCTTCTCGCAGCAATGCCGCAGGTCTTCTTCCCAGCCGGGCGATTCAGGATTCACCGAGCCGATCGGAATTAGCTCGGGCCAGTTGAGGCATGCTTCAGAGAGGCGTCGATTCACACCAGCGATGTCGCGATGCAGAACGCCTTCGAAACTTCCTGCCCATGCCTGAGCAATGCCGAGCGAGCGGTACTTCTTCACCAGCGCCTCGGTATCGTCCAGCGGCAGCCGACGAAACGGCCAGTGGAACAGACTGACGTTCGTATCGACGATCCGGAGGCCTGCCCTGTCTTCCGCGACTTCCTTACCGAGAGATTCCGACGGCAGGAGTGCCGTCGCCGCTCCGGCAGCAACCGCAAGATTAAGAACGTCTCGACGGTTCATCATGAGCGACAATCTTTTGCTTTCATTTGGCCGCAAAAAACTCAAAGAGACACAAGAACAATTTTGCGTATTTTGTGCCTTCTTGCGGCAATCAGTTCACGACTTTATCAGCTCAGAATGCCATGTACGACGCGAGGCGGCTCGAAGCCGGTGAGTCGTTCTTCCAGACCGCTGCGTTCGAAAAACAGCTCCTGATGATGCAGGCCGAGCTGGTGCAGGATCGTCGCGTGGAAGTCGTGGACGCTGACCGGGTTCTCGACCACGCTGTGGCCGAAATCGTCGGTCTTGCCGTAACTGGTTCCGCCTTTGATTCCGCCGCCGGCCATCCAGGACGTAAAGGCCTGCATGTTGTGGTCTCGGCCGGAGAATCCGTTGGCTGATTTCTGCGTCGTGGGTGTTCGGCCGAATTCACCGCCCCACACGACAAGCGTTGAATCCAGCAGCCCTCGTTGTTTGAGATCCCGCAGCAACGCGGCAACCGGTTTGTCGGTTCTCAGGCACGCGCCGCGATGGTTTGCTGAAAGATCAGCGTGGCTGTCCCACGGTTGTTCTTCCAGGAAAATCTGCACGAACCGCACACCCCGTTCCACCAGCCGCCGAGCCAGCAGACAACGTTTCCCGAACGAGTCGGTCCATTCCTCGCCGACGCCGTACATCGTCTGGGTGTGCTTCTCCTCGCGCGACAGATCGAGCGCTTCGCCGGCAGACAACTGCATCCTCGCGGCAAGACCGTAAGACTCGATTCGCGCGTCGAGTTCCGGATAGTAAGGCCGATCTTTGCGGTGAATCTCGTCGAGCTTGCTTAACAACCCGCGAGCTGATTCGGTGACCGCCGACGGCTGCTCGTACTGCGGTTTTAGATTGAGAATTGGCGAGCCCGTCGGGCGGAAACGAGTCCCTTGATACACGGGCGGCAGAAAGCCCGACGTCCAGTTTCGCGTCCCGTTTTTCGGCTGCCCCAATGGATCGTTCAGGACGACGTACGCTGGCAGATCCTGATTCTCTGAACCCAGACCGTAGACGGTCCAGGACCCCAGCGTCGGATAGCCCATGAACAATCGGCCGCTGTGAATTTTGTAGAGAGCGTTGTCATGGTTCGGATGGTCGGTCCACATCGAATTGACGAGGCACATGTCATCGGCCATTTGAGACGTGTGCGGCAGAATGTCCGCCATCCACATGCCTGACTCGCCATGACGAACGAAGTCGTACTGACCGCCCATCATGACGCCGATGTCCTGGGCATTGGAATTTCCAATCTCTTCGACGTTGCCCGGAAACGGTTTTCCATCCAAGCGTCGCAGTTCCGGCTTTGGATCGAACAGATCCATCTGACTTGGTCCGCCATTCATGAAGAGCTGAATAACGGATGTCGCCTTCGCGGGATGATGAGTTTTCTTCGGCTTGAGATCGAAGACGGGCGCTGGCCCCGGCTCGTCGTTCTTCGCCGCGAGGGCGGAACTTCCACCGAAGAAGTCGTCGCACAGCAGGTGAGTCAGCGCCGCACCGAGCAGTCCATCGCTCGTCCGAGCAAAGAAATCACGACGTGTGTCTTGAAACTGCAAGTTAGGTGTCATCGTCGAGTTGCCATCTGGTAATAATTGGTGTGCATAAATCCAAATTCACGCGATTTCGATAAATTGGCAACCTCAGTCAGACTCGATTGATTGCTCCGTTGCTGGTTGTGCGAGAGTCTGACTTTGATCGTTCTCAAGAAACGGCTTCAGACTCGCAACGACCACAGTTATCAGGATAGGACCGATCAAAGCTTCAATGGGCGATTCCCGAATGCCATACCGGCAAACAAGAAAGAAGAGAACGCCTGTCAATAAGTGAAACGGTGACGGCACCTTACTCGCAAACAGCCACACGTAGACGATAAACAATATCGCACCGATGACGACGACTAATCCAAAGACAACTCGCATCCAAACTGGAAAAAATGGCTGCTCTTGCGTGGGAGTATTCTGTTGTGAATCACTCATTTGATTTCGCCTACGGTGAGTACCTCCCGCAGGATTGTTGCGGCAACTCCGTCAGGCGAAGCCTGACCTATTTCAGCAATCAATCGATGTAAAGAAACGCTCCGGAATTCAAAATTGTGTGGCAGTACGTCTCCATCGCGGCGTTTGGCTTATCAGGCCATGCCCGGCGAAGTTCTTTCAACGCTTCGATGCCGAGTTGTCGTTCCTCGTCACTCGGCGAACGACTTAACGCGAGCTGATAAACGGTGTCGACACGACCACCGAGGTTTCCCGGATATCCGCCTTTATGCGTCTCTTCAACGCGAGCGGCAAACGCCGATGCAAGATCGCGAACATGTTCGTTGTTCATGAGCATCAGCGACTGCGGCGAGACCGTCGACACGCTGCGGGACATGCAGTTTGGCCCCATCTGCGGATAGTCAAAGGTGTCCATCATCGATGGGATTTCGGTCCGGCGATATTGCACGTAGAGACTGCGTCGCCAGCGTCCGTCACCGGTCGAATCCACACTGACCAGTCCGTCGTCGTTTACGGAGACTGAATCGGGCGGCCCGCCAGCGCGGTCGTCGAGTCGTCCGGCAACAGTCAACAGAGAGTCACGCAAAGCCTCCGCGTCCATCCGTCGCAACGACACGCGTGAAAGCAATCTGTTCTGCGGATCCATTTTTCGTCGCTCGTCTGTGATGTGACTTGACTGTCGATACGTCTGAGAATTCATCAGGAGTCGGTGCAGCTCTTTGATGCTCCATCCGCGTTCGACGAAATTCACCGCGAGCCAGTCCAGCAATTCGGGATGCGACGGTCGCTCGCCTTTGGCTCCGAAGTTTTCGAGCGTCTTCACTAATCCGGTCCCGAAATGGTGATACCAGACCCGGTTGACCATGACTCGTGCGGTGAGCGGGTGCTCGGGCTGTGTCAGCCAGTTTGCGAAGGCAAGCCGTCGTCCGGTTCGGTTAGTTCCGTTTGGAAACGGCGGCTTGACATCAAACGGCGTTCGCCCGTCTGTCAGTACCGAGGGTACACCCGGACCGACCAGCGGGCCGGGTTTGTTGTGCTCGCCTCGTCGCAGGATGTAAGTCGGCGATGGTTCGCCACGATCCCAGACGGCGCGAATCGTCGGAGGCGGTGCCATTTGCCGACGAGTTTCAGTGATCTGATCCTCAATATCGCGGACGACCTGGCGAGCTTCGACGACCGAAACTGGCTGCTCTGAGTCGGGTAGCACATAAACCTGCTGCAGCATCTCAACCAGGATCCGTTGCGGCTGCGATCGATTGTTGTCAGCGATCTTCAACGCTTGCAGGGTTTCCTGGCGATCGGCTTCTGACTGCTCCGGATAATGCTGACGAAGCAGTTCCAACTGGACCGAGGCAATGCTGGATTTCAGCTGTTTATCGAGTTGTTTGACCTTCGTGGCGAGCGGTGGATTCACGGCGGCGTATTGCTGACGACGCTCCGGCACGTCAACGGTGAGCTTCCGATTCTTAAACGTCAGCCAGTCGTGTTCGTCGAAGGCGCCCTGGAAAATCGCTTTGAACCGATAGTAGTCGCGATGGGGAATCGGGTCGTACTTGTGCGAGTGGCATCTCGCGCAGCCCATCGTCAGACCCATCAGCCCTTCACCGAGTACGGTGATAGCGTCGCTGATGACGCCAATTCGCTCCGGGACAAAGTTCATCGTGCGCGAACCGGTTTGATCAATGCCCATCCTCAGGAAGCCGGTCGCTATCAGGTTGTCGACAATCTCTTCCGTGATGACTTCGGCGTGCTCGTGGTCGAGCAACTCGTCACCGGCAATCTGCTCCAGAAGAAACCGATCGTACGGCTTGTCGTTGTTGAACGACCGGATGACATAGTCGCGATACTTCCACGCCACCTGTCGAACAGGGTCGGCGGACGTGCCACCTTCCGAGTCCGCATAGCCTGCCAGATCCAGCCAGTACCGCCCCCAACGTTCTCCGTAGTGAGGCGAAGCAAGCAGGTGCTCAACCATCTGATGATGCCAGTTGGAATCGTCACGGTGCCGCCAGGTTTTCCACTCGGCAATGCTCGGCGGCATTCCGATCAGGTCGAGATACGTGCGGCGAATCAACGTGTCACGATCTGCTTCCGGCGAGAATTGCAGTCCTTTCTCCTGAAGCTTTGCAAGAACGAAGTCGTCGATCGATTCAGCATCCGACGATGCAGCAGGTGACTGAAAGGCCCAGTGCTGACGGTCCTCGTCCGTCACCAGCGGATCGGGTTCGGTCGTGGCCACGTCCGGACGGATGTCGTCTTCCGGAGCACCCGCCGCGATCCAGTCTCTCAGAACTTTCACCTCCGAAGCCGGTGGCCGCTTGATAAAAAACTTCAGTAGTAAGTCGCGAGGCGGACAGGCTTCGCTCTCGATCCGCTGCATCATCAGGCTGGCGGCCGGATCACCAGGAATCATGGCGGGACCGTTCTTACCACCCTTCTTCATCGACGCTGGCGTTCGCAGATCGACGCCGCCCTGCTTGATCCTCGCCCCGTGGCAAGTCGTGCATCGCAGCAGCACGATCGGCAGCACGTCGTGCTGGTTCAGTTTCTTCTCTTCGACGTCTACCGGAGCGTTGGACTTCGCGCCGGCCGTGAGCCATGCTCGAATCAACGATCGCTCGTCGTCGCTCAAAAGCGGCTGACCTTCCGGAGGCATGTCGCCACCGTCGATCATGATCCACAGCAGGCTGTCGTCGACTGATTCAGCAACGGCCGATTCGCCGGACTCGCCACCGCGCCGCAGCCCGCGCATCGAAGACAAATCAAGGTCGCCCTTCCGGACCTTGCCGCCGTGACACTTGCCACACTTGCTCGCCAGGACCGGTGCGACATCGACCTCAAAGACCGGCGCAGCTGCAGCGACCCAACTCGGCAGGGCAATTACCGAGCAGACGGCACAGCACAGCAATCCGGCGAGACGAACACACGACATGCGAAACCACCATCACGGAAGCGAAGTACTCATTCACGCAGACTTCGCGCAGGGAAGTCTGAATGCGATCGAACCAGCTTACGCCGACGACTCTCAGAAGTTTACCGCAACCCGAAAATGAATGAACGTTCTCGCGACAAAGCCGGACTGCGCTCCAGGATCCTCGTTTACTTAAGCCAGCGAATGCACGAGGCCATCGGCACGGTGACTGGTTCGCCGGTGGCCGTCAGTTCGCCGGACTTTGAGTCGATTCTGAAAACGACGACGTTGTTACCGGGCATGTTGGCGCAGAGCAGCCATTTGCCGTCGGGCGTGATGAGCAGGTTCTGCGGGCCTTTGCCCAGACTTGGTTCGATCTTGATCAGACTCAGCCTACCGTCGTCGCCGATTCGGTAGGCCGCGATGCTGTCGTGGCCTCGGTTTGTTCCGTACAGAAACTTTCCGTTCGACGTGATTTTGACATCAGCCGTGTGAGTGACTCCGTCGAAATCGGCAGGCAGCGTCGAAATCGTCTGCTGAGATTTCAGTTTGCCCGACGCCGGTTCGTAGCTGAAGAACGTGACCGTATTTTTCAATTCGTTGATCAGGTAAACGCTCTTGCCATTCGGATGAAACGTCAGATGCCGAGGCCCCGAACCTGGATCGACCGAAACGGAAGCCTGAGCCTCGTTGACGGTCAGTTTCGAAGCGGCCGCGTCGAGCCGGTAAGTCAGCACTTTGTCGATACCCAGGTCGGCCGCCAGTGCGAAGCGGTTGTCCGGACTGATGACAATGCTGTGTGCGTACGGAGCTTTCTGCCGCTTGGGGTTAACGCTCGAACCTTCATGCTGGACGAACGAAGTCGCTTCTCCCAAAGAGCCATCTGCCTGCACAGGCAACGCGGCAACGCTTCCGGTTGAGTAGTTGGCCAGGACGACGGTCTTCCCGGATGAGTCGATGTCCAGGTAACACGACGCCGAGCCTTTGGCCGATTGCTTGTTCAGTCGCGTGAGTTTTC
>JBLFXD010000207.1:0-9460 GCA_047611045.1 Planctomycetaceae bacterium
AACGATTCGTGAATCGACGGAAACGAGCGGGCGATGGTGAGAGCAATTCCGATTCGCTTGACTGTGCCGGTAAACGGCTATTTCGAACGAGCTTGTCGACTCCGACTGGTCGACCTTAAGCTGGTCGACCTTAAGCTGGTCGGTTCACTCTGCCGACAGAATTGTCTGGAGCCTGTAATGAGTCGAGTTTTCATTGTGCTGTTGACGTTGACTGCGTGCCTGACGGTGACGTCCGCTGACGCTGCGAAGCGGAAAAAAGATCCGCGAGTTGTGCAGTCGGTGAATCGCGCGTTGGATTACCTCGCGCGAGAGCAGCGGCGGCAGGGCTATTGGGAAGCCAACGGCGGCCAGTATCGAGTTGCCATGACGGCGCTCGCCGGCAACGCGCTGCTGTGCGAAGGCTCGACGACAACTCGCGGACGCTATGCAAAGAACGTCCGGCTGGCGGTGGACTATCTGATGGAGATGTCGCGGCCGAACGGACTGATCGGATTCAAGGAAGATTACCATTACACCTACGGGCACGGATTTTCGATGCTGTTCCTCTCGCAGGTCTTTGGCGAGGAAGAAGACGTCGAACGTCGCGAAGAGCTGAAGAAAGTGCTGACCAGGGCGGTCGAGTTCAGCGCTCAGGCACAAACCAGTCGCGGCGGATGGGGTTACGTTTCCGCGAAGGATCAGCCGAACTTCGACGAAGGGTCGACCTGCATTACTCAGGTGCAGGGGCTGCGGGCGTGTCGCAATGCGGGAATCGTGGTGCCGACCGAGATCATCGAAAAAGCGATCAAGTACATCGAAGAGTGTATGACACCTGACGGCGGAATTCAGTACAGCATTCGCGGCGGCGGCGCTCGACCACCGATCACGGCAGCCGCCGTCGCGGCAATGTTCAGCGCGGGCGAGTACGAGTCCGGTTCTGTCAAAAAGATGATGAAGTACTGCGAGCGGAACATCGACCCTGGCAAGACCACGTCGCGGTTCTTCGGGCACTGGCACTACACGCATTATTATTATTCGCAGGTGAAGTACCGACTCGGCGACGAACCCTGGAACAAGTACTACGATGCAGTCAGCAAAGAGATTTTGCGTAAGCAGTCGGCATCAGGAGCGTGGAAAGAAACGCACATTGGCGACGTATATCCAACGGCCATGAATGCGACGATCCTGCAGCTCGACAATGGCTATCTGCCGATTTACCAACGCTGAGCCGTTGCATTTTTGGAGTGACGCGAGCGTTCGACTTCGCTCGCTATTTGGGCAGCACGCCGCGTGCGACTTCGTCTTCCCATTCGTCGAGGAGCGGCCAGTCGACAGCGCAGGTCCCGAAGTCGGCCATGTGCTGATACCCGTCGAGGCGGGCGATTGTCGAATCGAGTTGAGCGTTGTCTTTGCGGAACGGTGGGCCGTGGCTGGGAAGCAGCCATTCGACATCGCTTTCGCGGATCCGGGTCAGCGACTCGATGAACGCCGGGATGTCAGAACCGTGGTGAGCGTCGATGTTGCCAACGCAGCCGTCTCGGTAAATGTTGTCGGCACAGAAAAGGAGCTTGTCGAGCCGGAAGGAAAGCATGCCTTCGGTGTGGCCAGGCGTGTGCCAGACGTCGAGTGACTTCGAACCAAGCGGCAATTTGTCGCCCTCGTTGATGGTTCGGTCCAGCGAAAGAGTCGGGAGGTCGATCGAGATATCCTGCGCTGAGATCTCAGCGTAGGTCACGATGCGATCGCCTTCTTTGAGCAGTCTGGACGATTCGGGATGACCGACTGTCTCTGCCTGGGGAAGCAGCTCCTTAGCCTTCTTCAGACCTTGAATGTGGTCAACGTCCGCGTGCGTGGCGACGAGGTATTTGCAATTGGCCAGGGCGAAGTCCATTTGCCGGATGAGTTCGATGATCTCGGCGACTGTGTCTTCGTAGCCAATATCAATAAGCATCCAGTCCGGCCCGTCGAAGACCAGGTAAACGCAGCAGCCCAGCCGCTTGCGAGCCTGGTAATTCATTTCGATGACGTTCGGAAAGATTTCCGTGCGATCAATCATGGGAGCTTTGTTTCTTCTCTGGGCGTTGTGTGTGTCGTCTGAAATGCTTAGCTGTTGTCAGATCATTTGAGGACTTAGCCGCTGACTTTCTGCGGCTTTCGTTTCAGTTCGAAGATTTTCTTTTCGAGGCGGGAAATGATCGGCAGAAAATCGTCTACTTCTTTGGCGTTATTTCCCTGCTCGTGCTTCCGGAACAGGAAGAGGTAAGTGACGTTCTGCGGCCGCCAGCGATAGAAGTACATTTCGTTCTTTTCGACAATCATCTGGCGGAGTTCTTCGACATCAAGCATGGCGACGGACGGGCCGAAATCTGTGCTCTGCGAAGTGGCAGTCGAATCGCCAGTCAGTGCCTGGGCAAAGATGGTGGACACGATGCCGTAACCGAAGTCTGTCAAGTGGACTCCTTCTTCGGTGACTCGTTTTGCGCTGAGCAGGTCCAGCTTTTGTTCGACGGGAGTCCAGATGTCGACAAAGTGCAGCGAGCGGTCTTTGGCTAATTGCTGAACGGCTTCGACGAACTGCTTGCGGACAGCGTTGTGCTTGTCGGGTTTTGGCAGCGGTGGGCTCGAGTTGAAAAGCGGTAGGGGGGACACCAGAACGAGGCGGGCCTTTGTCGATGAAAGATCGTCGAGAAGTTTGCCGTACTGCTTGACGAAGGTGTCGAGGTAACCGGGACCCTTGTAGGCTTCGTTGCCTCCGTAGTTCAGCATGATGACCGTTGGCTTCAGGTCGCGGACCTGTTCCAGCATCCGAGCGTAACCTTTGGCCGGTGGATCGAAGATCCCTCGCGATTCAGCAAAGACTGTGTCACCGCTCCAGCCGAGGTTTCGGAATTGGATATTTTCTTTCGGGAACTGAAGCTGAATTGCCGTTTCCAACCAGCCGTAGCGTTGTGCTCGTTCGAAAAATGTATCGCCCAGCAGAACGACTCGGTCGTCATTGACGAGCTGAAATGCCGGCGCTGATTCAGCACATTGAACGTTGAACATTGTCAACGCGACGATGGCGAACAGTGAAGAACGCAGAGACTTCAACATGACGGCGTCCGTTGCTTCCGAGGTTAGATCGACTTTGAAGTTTGGCGACTTGTGGCGGGTCGTAAGCCAACTATTCGGGGTAGCTTTCTTTGACGACCGGGTTGGTCAGCGTGCCGATGCCTGCGATCGTGATCGAGACGGAATCACCGTCGAACAGTGTGAACTCGTCCGGTGGAACGATGCCCGTGCCGGTCATCATGAATGCCCCGTTGGGGATGTCGTTCTCGCGCGTCAGCCATTGAATCAGGTCTTTGAATTCTCTCGCCATTTGACCGAGGTTTGTTTCGCCTTTGAAGACTGACTTGCCAGACCGTTCGATGGTCATCTTGATCGTGGTGGCTTCCTTGTCGAGTTCGCCTTCGGCCAACTGGATGCACGGGCCGAGTCCTGCACACTGGTTGTAGACTTTGGCCTGCGGGAGGTAGAGCGGGTTTTCACCCTCGATGTCCCGAGCGGACATATCGTTGCCGATTGTGTGTCCGACGAGATTTCCCTGCGGCGAGATCACCAGCGTGAATTCGGGTTCCGGGACCGACCATTTGCTGTCGTGCCGAACTCGGACGACCTGGCCTGGGCCTGAGACGCGGGCGGCGTTGGCTTTGAAGAAGATTTCAGGGCGGTCGGCCGTGTAGACCATGTCGTAATGAGATGCTCCGGCTTCGGACTCTTCCATGCGGGCGATCTGGCTTCGCTTGTAGGTTACTCCGGCGGCCCAGACTTCCTGCTGGTCGATCGGTGCCAGAAATCGGACTTCGTCGATGGGAAGCGGTGCGGCGTCAGGAGCGATGAGAAACTTTGCCAGGCCGACGGGATCGGGTGAGTGCAGGATGTCGCAAAGCTTGTGGCACTTTTCGACCTGGCTCAGATCGAGCGGCTGCACGTGGTCGTCGTTGACCGCGACGATGACAATTTCTCCGTTGGATGGGGATACCCTGGCGAGTCTCATGAGGTGGGCCTTTATGGTGATGTCTGCGGTTCAGCGTCCGGTTGCTGCAACCTGTTGTCCAGCGTCGAAGGTGTCAACGATTTGTTGCTCAGTGGGCGAGTGACTCAAGATAGTCCAGCGTGGCTTGCATGTCCTCGGGCAATGGTGCCTCAATCGTCATTTCTTTTCCACTGAGTGGGTGACGAAATGTCAGCCGTCTTGCATGCAGAGCTTGACGCTGGATGAGGATCGGGCTGTCGTCGGTTCCGGTCAGTGCCGGGTTGAGGTCCGCTTCCGTGACCTGCGACCGGCCGCGGTACAGACTGTCGGCCAGAATCGGGTGCCCCAAGTGGTTCATGTGGACGCGAAGCTGGTGGGTCCGGCCGGTCTTTGGCAGCAGTCTGACGTACGCTGCTTTTCCAAAACGCTGGATGACTTCGTACCAGGTGGTGGCGTCTCGCGAGTTGCCGCCGGGCTTGCAGACCTGCATCTTTTCGCGTTTGCCCGGGTGAACGGACATGTGAGTTTCAATCAGGTCGGAGTCAAAGTCCGGCCTTCCCCAGACCAATGCGCGGTACTCTTTGGTGACTTCGCGTTTTTCGAACTGGCTGCTGAGTCGACTGTGAATCTGATTGTCTTTGGCGACGATGATCACGCCGGTTGTGTCGCGGTCCAGGCGGTGGACAATGCCCGGTCGAAGCTGCCCGGCCATGTCACTGAGCTGGTCGAAGTGAAACTGCAGAGCTCCGGCCATCGTTCCGTGATAGTTGCCTCGTCCCGGGTGGACGATCATGCCGGCTGCTTTGTTGAGGACGACCAGGCTGTCGTCTTCGTACAGAATTTCCAGTGGTATGTCTTCGGCGAGAAGCGACGAGTCCGACTCCTTCGGCAGCTTGACGCTCAGCGTGTCGTTGACCCGAAGGCGGCGGCCTGTTTTTGCCGGAAGCCCGTTAAGCAGAACGGCTTCCTGGGTGATGGCCTTTTGAAAGGCCGAGCGGCTGTAGTTCGGGTAAAGCCGTGCGAGGTAATGGTCGATCCGCCAGCCATGAGCGCGAGCTTCCACCGTGATGCTGATCGCTTCGTTGGCTGAAAGTTCGCTCATTCCTTGGGGCTTGACTCGCTGGTCGCGTCGTCCTTCGCTGCGTCGCCTTTTGCCGCATCATTCGTCGCGGCTGCGTCGCCAGCCGGTGCTTTGTCAACGTCGCCGTCGGCCGGTGTTTCAGGGGCGGGGTCTCCGGCGGCCGGAGTTTCAGGGGCGGCGGCGTCCCCTTCAGCGGGTGCGTCGGCCTTGCCGGCGTCTCCTGCGGCCGGGATTTCGAACGGTGGGGCGTCGTCGATTTTCAGGTCCGACCAGTCAGCAGGGAACAGTTCATCCGGAATCGGCGGCAGCGACACGGGAAGTTCCGGATGTCCCGACGGCAGACCGTCCTGCGGCCGTGCCCGGTCTTCCGGTTTCGGATTCTGCTGCGAGAACCAGGCGTAGAACGATTGAGTGTCTTCTTTTTGCAGGGCTTCGATGCGGCTTTCGACGAGCGACGCGTAGATCGAACCCTGAATCCCTTTGACTTTTTCGTAAGCAGCGATGGCCTCGTCCATGTTTCCATCGGACGTGGCTTCGAGCAGTCGCGCCTGGCCAAGGAGAGCCCGTTCCCTGGCGGCCGTTGGCAGGTCTGTGTTGCCGAGAACCGACTCCAACGCTTCACCCGCACTCTTGAATTTTCCGCCGGCGGCAGCTCGATCGCTGAACTGAAGCTGGACGGCTTCGCGAAGCTGCATTTCGCCTTCGGTCAGACGAGCCCACACCGCAACGTCGGTTCCGGGGAAGTCAGAAGCGACGTTTGCATAGTCGGATGCAGACTGAGCGGCGGCAAATTCTGACCAGCGTTTCTCAGCATCCCCATGACTGTTGTTGACGACGTAAGAGGCCGCTCCGAACAGAATCACAAGAGCGATGACACCGAAGGCAATCTGCTTGCCGTTTCGTTCGATGAAATTCGGGCCGAGATCGACTTCTTCGGTTCCCGGAAGTTGCTGCGGTTCACCTGTGCTCATCGAGCGTGCCTTGCATTGCAAAAAATAATTCGAAAGTCCGCTGCGTCCTGAGAGCGGACTTGCCGCTGAGTTGGTGCGTCGAGAGATGCCTCGAAGTTGGCGGCTGTGGCTGACAGCAGACGGTCGACGCCTGAAAATCGGTCAGAGGCGTGAGTATATGGGCGGCTGATTTTGACCGTCAAGCAGCGATCCAACACGGATTCAGGACGGAGTAAAGCCGAACTCAGTCAAAGTGCTCGTCGGACGGATCAAACTTGGGGATCACGATATTAATGATCTTCATTGTGCCGATCGCTCGATGTCGCACTCCGGGCGGAATTCGGACACACATTCCCTGTCGCAGCGGGATGATTTCGTCGTCGAGCTGCATTTTCGCGCCGGGGCCGCATTCGAGGATGAAGTAGGTCTCGGTCAGCCGCTTGTGGTAGTGCAGCTCGGCGTCGGCTTTGATCTCTGTCACGTGGATCGTCGCCGGGTAGTCGGCCACTTCGGCGAACGCCCGTTTCGCGATGCCGCAAGGGCACGGAGTTCCTGGCAGCTCCGCAAAGTCGACGACTTGCCATTGTGGCTCTATGGTACCGCTCATGCTGAGTGCTTCGGTCGTTTGGGGGATGTGGTGATTGCCGCGGCGTTCGCGGATTTCGATCCGAAATTCGTTGCGTAAACGGTACTCTCAACGCTCGACAGACAACTCTCAACCCAATCTCGCTCCGCAATGAGTTCAATGTGTAGGGTGGGCACTGCCCACCAGATTTGAAATGTGCTGGTGGGCGGTGCCCACCCGACGACATTCAAGCCGTTCGAAAACTCCGACAGAAAACGAAAGACCAGAAAATGGCTGCTAACCGACGTGCAGAAGTGGATGAAGCCCTCGCGGATGTTGACTTCGACGCCAACACGTATCAGATCGAATTCGAAACGACCGCCGGCAGAATGCTGCTCGATGTGTACCCGGACGTCGCTCCAGGGCACAGTAAGAATATCATCGGCCTGACGAAAATCGGCTACTACAACGGCATCATTTTTCACCGGGTCATCAAAGACTTCGTGATTCAGGTCGGCTGCCCGAACGGCACCGGAACCGGCGGACCAGGCTACAACATCGACGCCGAATTCAGCGAAGTTCTCCACGAGGCGGGCGTCCTGTCGATGGCTCGGACGTCCGATCCAAACTCAGCCGGCTCGCAATTCTTCATCTGCATGGGCCGAGTTCCGCACCTCGACCGACAGTACACCGTCTTCGGAAAGACTGCCGACGACGACAGCCTCAAGAACGCGTTGAGCGTTGGCAACTCAGCCACCGACGCCAGCGATCGCCCGGTGGAAGAAGTGAAGATCACGGCTTCTCAGGTCATCGTGACGCCTAAGTAACGCAGGAAACCGGTAGGCTTGAACGAGCGCCGCGCTGTTCCGGCGCGTCGGAGCTCGTCTATGTGTTTTGCCGGAACTGCGCAGAGCTTGTTCCAGCCTACTGTTCAGGTCGACTTGCCTCACAAACGGCTTTCCATGCAAACACTCATCGCCAGACTGCTCGGACGCGAACACGTCGATTCGATCGACAGTGTCGGTGTGTCGTTTGGCGCGGACTGGGCTCACGACGGGCCGGCGTGGCTGCTGTTTGGCTGGCTGGGGCTCGCGTTTGTCTCGGCGTGGTTTTATCTGAAGTATCAGCCGCGAGCCTCGCGTCGGCGACAGGTTTTGCTTGGCCTGCTGCGCGGAACGCTGCTGTGCCTGCTGCTGCTTATCCTGGCCGATCCAATTCTTGAAGTCGCGTTTTCGTCGCACCCGCGACCGGTCTTGTGGGTGCTGCTCGACGGAACCGACAGCATGAACATCAGCGACCGGCTGACGGAAGAGGATGCTGAGCGGTTCGAGTCGACGATTGGAGCCAGCACGTCACCGGACGCGACCAGCGAGGCAGGGCAGGGTGACGGCAACTCTGTAAACGATCCATCGGGTGCGGCTTCAGCCACCGAGATGACTCGCTCTGCGCTGATCAAGTCCTGGCTGACGAGCGACGGAAATCCGCTGGCTGAGCTGGCGGATCGGTTCCGAGTCGAAGTTTTCCAGTTCCGTCGAGCGGACGAAGTGACGGGGCTCGCTCTCAGCACTGATGAAACTGCCGATGCCGAAATCGATCCAACGTACATCGCGAGTCAGTACTCGGCCGACGGACCAATCACGTCGCTGGGAGCGGCGTTTGATGAACTCCGGAGGCGGCACACGGCAACTGGACTGACGGCAGTCGTGGCGGTCAGCGATTTCGACCACAACTCGGGATCGTCGCCGATCGAAGCGGCGAAGCGTCTCAACGTCCCCGTCTTTGCAGTCGGAGTCGGAGCCACCCATGCGGTCGACCTGGCCGTCGATCTGCAGACTTCTCTGAAGATGAAGAAAGCAGAAACGTCCAACGTCACGGTCACGCTGAGGCAGCAGGAACTCAACGGCGTGCAGGTTTCCGTCCGACTGACCGCTCACGCGATGGAAAGCGGCAGCGAGCGTGTTTCCGGGCAGACACTTTCTGTCGGGGAACGCAGCGTCACTCTGTCTGGCCCGTCGACCGTGCTGGAGTTTCCGTTTTCTCCGGAAGACGCCGGGCGGTTCATGTTTGTCGCGGAAGTTGACCCGATCGATGGCGAAACCGTCGTGCAGAACAACCGGGCCGAACGCGAAGTCACGGTCATCGACGATTTCCTGCGTCTGCTGTTTGTCGAGTACGAACCCGCGTGGGAATGGCGATTCGTTAAAGAAGTGTTCCATCGCGACAAGCTGGTTGGGCTGCGAGGGTTTCGTACTTACCTGCGGTCTTCCGACCCGATCGTGCGCGAGACAAACGAACTGTTCGTGCCGACGCTGACTTTGCCGCGAAACGAATTCTTCGAGTACGACGTGATCTTTCTCGGCGACATGCCGGCTTCGTCATTGAGCACTCGCTTCGGCGAGATGGTCAAAGAGTTCGTCGGCAAGTTTGGCGGCGGGCTGGTTGTGATGGCCGGTCCGAGGTTTGGTCCAGGAGAACTCGCGGCGACACCGATCGGCGGCATGCTGCCCGTCATTGTCGATCCGGATGCGCAGTTGCGAGACGACCGGGAATTCGAAACTCAGCTCACGCCGCTGGCTTCGTCGTTCGACTTCATGCGTCTGGGAGATTCCGATTCGGAAAACGCGAAGGGCTGGCAGAATCTCGGCCGACTTCCGTGGTACCAGCCGGTGCGACGAGTTGAGTCCAGCGCGACCACCGTGCTGGCCGAGCATCCTCGCGACACCTGCGTCGATGGAAAAACGCCGCAACCTTTGATCGCGATTCGCCGGTACGGTCGCGGTGAAGTGATTTACGTCGCCCATAATGAAATGTGGCGACTGCGGCGAAAGTACGGCGAAAAATACTATCGCCAGTTCTGGGGGCAGATG
>JBLFXD010000208.1:0-9447 GCA_047611045.1 Planctomycetaceae bacterium
CGGTACGTTGGTTTCTGGTCGAATCGCCGTGCAGGAATTGGGGTTCGCGGCGTCAAACGTGCTGGCGAGACTCGACACAATGTCTCGATTGATGAAGGCGTAAATGCTTCGCCGAGGGACGACCGGCTTCGACAGAAAATCAAACGGGCGGCCTCCCAGTTTGGTGTCCAACTCGCCCGAGACGAGCAGCATGGAATCGCGCATGGCTTCAAGTTCGAGTCGGCGTCGGGGCATTCTCCAGAGCAGTTTGTTGTCGGGATCGGCGATTCTGGCGGCCGAGTTTTCAATCGCTCCCTGCCGATAAACAGCCGACAGCATGATGCGGCGATGCAGTTTCTTCAGCGACCATCCATCGTCCAGCAACTTCGACGCAAGATAGTCCAGCAGCTTCGGGTGCGTCGGAGGCTGACCTCGAATTCCAAAGTCGTCGGGAGTGCGAACCAGTGCCTGACCAAAGTGATGCTGCCAGACCCAGTTCACGGCGATCCGACGCGTCAAAGGATTCACGGGATCGACGATCGCCTGCGCCAATCCGAGACGACGTTTTCCATCCGCAAACGATTTTGCATCCGTCCCGGTAAGAGCCGTCAGGAATCGAGCCTGAACCAGCTCGCCGCGATTGATGGCGCTGCCTCGACGGAACACGTGAAAGTCACCCGCGTCCTGCTTCTCCCGAAGAGTCATCGCTCGCGGCGGTGAACCTGGCGACGACAAATGCAAGTTGTGGATCGCCCCTTTGCGACCGCTCAGATTGTCTCGAACCGGTCGGTTCAAAAGTGTCACCGCCACGTCGGCGGGCATCGCGGTCGGCGTGCCATCAGCGTAGAGGTGGTGACGAAGCTGCCGATTCACGGCACTATTGACATCGCCGTGCCGAGCATCTTCGTCGGGAACGACCGTCGCTCCAGGCTGAGCTTCAAGCGTCGTCGCAAGAACCGCTCGCAACCATTCCGCCTGCACCTCACCGAAAAGCGAGCCATAAGCTTCGGCCAGTTCGATCATCGATGCCGGCTTGCTCTCAGCCAGCTTCGTCAGCATTCGTGGATTCCAACGAGGGGCGTTTCCAGCCAACGATTGCTTCTTTGGAAACTTGCTCGCGTCGCCGTTTTCTTTGGTCAGCGTTTCGACCAGTTTCTCGCAGTCCTCACGAAACTGCTCCGGCTGAACCGTCGAGAGACGGACCCACGGCCCGAACACTGGATCATCCCCGGACATCACCTTGAGATAGTCTCGCCAGGCATTCAAAACGAGCGGCCGCAGGTCGTCGGTTCGGTACGAGAGGAATGCTGCCGAAAGATCCTGCTCGGGAGTCCCTTTTGCCAGTTCCTTCAGATACAGACCGACCTGCATTCTCAGCCGCCCTCGCATCACAACGCTCTGCTCGCGTGCCATGTCAATGTGAAGTCGTTGCCGCCTGGCCAACTCAACCTGATAGTCCTGATAGGCCTTTGGCTGTCGCGAGTTTGATGCTTCCAATGCACGGATCTCGGGCAGCAAATTCGGCGTACTGCTGCTGGCAAACGTCGCGTACAAGGAATAGTAATCCGTCGTCGGAACGGCGTCGTACTTGTGATCGTGGCAGCGCGCACACGCCACGGTCAGGCCAAGCAGCCCGCGAGTCACAACGTCGATCTGATCATCAATCGTGTCATGCGGATTTCTGTACTGCATCCCGACTGTCAGAAATCCGAGCCCCGCCAGTGCCGGATCACCCTCGGCCAGTCCAAGCTGATCCGCAGCTAACTGCTCCGTCACAAACTGGTCGTAAGGCACGTCGGCATTCAGTGAGCGAATGACGTAGTCCCGGTACGTGTACGAAAACGGAAACTTCGTAAACCCAATCGCGCTGCCGCCCAGCGTGTCTGCGTAACGGGCAATGTCGAGCCAATGACGGCCCCAACGCTCGCCGTACCGCGGCGATTCGAGCAATCGATCAATGACCTTCTCAAAGGCCTGCGGAGAATCGTCGCCGACGAATGCAGTGACCTCTTCCCACGTTGGCGGAAGCCCGATCAGATCGAAAGATGCCCGGCGGATCAGCTGCTGCCGACTGATCGCCGATGTCATTCTCAGACCTGCTTCCTCAAGACGTGCGACAACGAAGCGATCAATGTCGGATTTTGCCAGCTCCCTGGTTACTGGAATCGCCGGTTTCGAAATCGGCTCGAACGACCAGTGACCTTCGAATTTCGCTCCGTCCTGGATCCACTGCCGAACAAGTTGAATCTGAGCGGCACTCAGTGTCTTCCCCGTGTCCGGTGGCGGCATTCGCTCGTCCGGATCCGCAGTCGTCAGACGCCGCAGCAGCTCACTCTTCTCCGGATGCCCGGCGACGATCGCGTTCTCTTTGGCTGAGTGCTCAAGGTCCAGCCGAAGGTCGGCTTCACGTTTTCCAGCATCCGGCCCGTGACACTGCAAACAGTGCTCGGCAAAGATCGGTCGAATCTGATGGTTAAAACTAACGTTGTCTGCTGAGGTGTCTGCCGGGACGAGAAGGCAGAAAGCTACTGCCAACTGCAAGCCGAGGAGGAAACGCTCGGGCAGGAAACTGTCACTGAGTCGGGGATGGGCCGTGCTTTCGATCATGTTTCCTGGCACCTCGACCGTTCTGAATCTTCAGGTTCGCAAAATGAAAAACTGCAATCACAATATTCTAGCCGAAGATTTCCTCGGCCACCTTGCAGGCGTCGTCAAAGCCGACGCCGTTATGTTTGAGCTGACGATGATCGAGGCCGCACATCCATAGGATCGTTGCATGCAGATCCCGAACGTGTACGGGATTCTCGACGGCGGTAAATCCCTGCTCGTCGGTTGCTCCGTAGGCATTGCCTGCGCGGACTCCACCGCCAGCCATCCACCATGTGAAAGCGTTGCCGTTGTGGTTCATGTGCCCGTTGCCGCCGCGGCCCATTTCGCCTCCCCAGATGACGAGTGTCTGGTCAAGCAGACCTCTTTCTTTCAGGTCCATGATCAATCCGGCTAATGGCTGATCGCAGGCCTTTGCCAGGTTCGGAATAACGCCTCGGACCTGCGTCGGCGTATGCGTGTCCCAGTCTCCTGAGCCTCCTTCGAGGCTCGGAACTTTCATCGATGGCACAAGTACAAATCGCACTCCCCGTTCAACCAACCGCCGAGCCAGCAGTAACTTTGTCCCGGTACTGCGAGTCGGCATTGGATCGAGACCGTACAGCCTTCGCATCGCAGGGTTCGTCGTTTCTTTGACGACATCGAATGCTTCCGGAGCGGCGGTCTGCATACGGTACGCCGTGTTGAACGATTCGGTCCGAGAGTTCAGATCGGTCACACGCGGGTGCCGAGCGGAAAACTGCGAATTCAATCGGCCCAGTTCTTCGAGCCAGCGACGTTGCTCCGCAGCGGGCATTGGACTCTTCAGATTCGCGATTGGACTTTGTAAATCGCTGATCACCTGAGCCTGCAAGGACGACGGCAATCCTCCAGCCCCAATCGATCTGGCACCACCGTGAACTCGGCCATCGCTGACGGCCCAATTGTCACCCGACACACGACCAGTCAACATGACATGTCCCGGCAGACTGGGATTGCCACTGCCAAGACCGTGCAGCATCCAGGCACCAAGACTTGCCCCCAACGAACTGGCACCCGTGAAAGCGTAGACGCCGCCTTCACTGTGAGTCGCCTTGGCTCCGTACCCGGAACGGATCAAACATAAGTCGTCGGCAACGGCCTGCAGATGAGGAAACAGATTGCTGATTTCCAGGCCGGACTGCCCGCACTTTCGAAACTCGAACGGGTGCAGCGACGCGTCCTTCACGACTGCGGGCTTATCGAATGTGTGTCCCTGCGACGGGCCACCGGCGCAGTAGTAAAAGATAACGCTCTTCACCTTGCCGGGGTGATGCAACCGTTGCACCGAATCTGCCGCGAACGTTTCTTCTCCGAGTCCGGAGGCTGTGGCAACGATCCCCGGAATACTGCTGAGGTATTGAACAAAATTGCGGCGGCTGATCATGGTGAGATTACTCGATGTAGATAACTTCGTTGCTGCAGAGCAGAAGTCGGACGAATTCGCTGACTTCTGCTTCAGGGCTTGCCGAACCTGTTTGCGTTCGTCGTCGCTCGACAAACTCCTCAGCAAACTTTGACTCTGCTGGCGAAGGCGGGCGCTGAAGGATCAGCCCATAAATTGCGGGCAACGATTTCAACAAACCATTGCTCGCGCCCTCGCCGAGGCGTCCCACATGGTTACTGGTAATTACAGACGACGTGCTTGCGCTGTTCATAATGAACAGTGCCTGCGACGCAGAAATCGAGGCGACGCGACGGTCAATCAGGTCGTCCTTCGACGGCCCATCAAACTGTTGCTGGTAATTCGGTGCTCCCATCAGCTTCGCGTCTCTCGCATCGGGAGTTTCAAAACGCTGCCCGTGCCGGAACCAGGCCATTGTGTTCATGATCGCTTCTGACTCGAGGCGTCGAACATTCTGGCGAGCGAACAAACGATTGTCAGGATCATCGTTCGGTGCCGTCTCGCTGGTCGACGATGAGCGCTGATACGCGTCGCTGAGCACAATCTGCCGAATCAGCGACTTCATTGACCAACCGCTTTGAATAAAGGTGACGGCAAGACTGTCGATCAACTCTGGCAATTCCGGTTGTTCGCCGAGCCGTCCCAGCTCTTTCGGTGTACGACACAAAGCCGCTCCGAAGAGGTGCTGCCACGCTCGATTCACGGTGGCCCTTGCAACCAGAGCCTGTTGCAGGGAGCCCTGCCTGGTCAGCCACTCGGCAAGTTGCAATCTGCCGCTTCCAGCGAGATCACGCGGCCCATCGCCGAAGAATTCAGGGGTGCCTCGCGGGACAAGTTCTTCTGGATAGAGAACGTCACCACGGTCAAGCAACCTCGCATCACCTACGTATGAAGGTGCATAGAATCCTCGCAGCGGGTTGTTCGAGTTCAACTGAATGCCGGCAGCTTTGGCCTGAGCATCGAATGGTGCGAGTTCTTCCGCACGCCGCCACCCGCCTTCACAACGAACAAACAGTTCATTGCCGGAGGGTGTATTCCAAGGCTGAATTGAGTTGGCGGTGAGTTGAGCAGCGATCTCCTTCAACTGGTCGTCCCACCTGGCCAGTTCCGCAACTTCCGGATCCGACTTCGCGAAGCCACCGAAGCGTTGCCGCTCGCGGAACCTCGCCATCTCGTCTGTCCAGAATTGATCCTGCTCCTGAATCTCCGGCACAAGGTCAGTCAGACCTGCCTCCGTCGCTCGTTCAATGAGACCACGCTCTGATTTGTGGCCGTGTATGAAATAGCCAAGCTCCTTAATCGAAACCACGTAAAAGTGCCGCGGCTTGAACTTCGACAGTGCTGCCTTGCGTGCATCGAGCGTCTCTTCCAGATCGCCGACGAGTTTCTTCATCCCGGAACGTTCGGCGTTCTTCAGTTCGGCATTCAGGATTGCAAACTCGATCTCCAGCAATCGTTTCTCTTTCGGAGCCAGTACTGCCTGACGTGCTGCTTCCCACTTTCGCGTGCGGCCGCCACCACCGACGTTCAGTTTGGTCGACGCCCGACGGATCAGGCCACTGAGTCGAGCCTGTTCCCTGATCAGCTCTCGATGGTTCACGACTGCGGCGTCGGCGTCGGTACGAGTCTTCGTGTCGGCCGGCACGGGGCCGAACGAGCTGCTTTGAAAGAAGCCCAGAAGTCCGTAGTAATCACGCTGAGAAATCGGATCGAACTTGTGGTCGTGACACCTTGCACACTCCAGGCTGATTCCCATCAGCGACCGACCCATGAATTCAATGCTCTCATCAAGCTTGTCCATCAGCACGAACGTGTCGGTCGATATCTCCTGGAAAGTTCGAGGCCCGTTGAGTGGCACGGCGGCAGCCAGAGCCTGATCGATCGAGTAATCGTCGCCATCGAATCCCGGCATCCGATCCCCGGCGAGATGCACTTTCGCAAACCAGTTCCAGGGACGATCTTCGTTGAAGCATTTCGTCACCCAACTGGCATATCGCTGGGCATCCAATGTCGGACCACGATTCGGCAACCCGTTCGCTCCATTGCGCGAGTAATCCAGCCAGTGACGGCCCCAACGCCAGCCAAACTGTGGCGACGCCAGCAGCCGATTCACTACTTGTTTGAAAGCGTCGGGAGATGAATCGTTGATGAAAGCGTCGACCTCAGCCGGCGTCGGCGGGTATCCGATCAAGTCATAAGTCACCCGACGCAGCAGCCGGTGGCGGTCGACTTTGCTGGCCGGAACCAGTCCGGAGGATTGATGCTTCCGTTGCAGAATTCGATCGATAGCCCCTTCGGCTGGCACCGATTCCGGCAACAATCTAAACGCCCAATGGTTTCGATCGGCGTCGCTGATTGTGAACAGCTTCTTGCGGGCGATCACCGGCTGATTTCTCGGCCAGGGTAGTCCTCTCTTGATCCACTCAGCGAACGACGCGACCTGGGCATCCAACAAAGGGTCACCGCCCTTAGGCATTCGCAACTCGCCTTCGTGGCGGAGCACTTTCAAAATCAGGCTTGAATCCGGATTGAGAGTTCTTGCTGCCGGACCTCGACTCCCTCCGGCAAGAATCCGGTGACGCGACGTCAGACGTAAACCGCTTTCAGCATCGTCACCTGCGTGGCACTTGAAACATCGTTTCACCAGAACAGGCCGGATCTCTTTCTCGAAAAACTCAACATCCGACCGGGAAAACTGCGGCGTGTCGTCTTCCGCGCCTTCCTGAATCCAACGACTCAGCAGGGCAATTTCGGCCTCTGGGAGAGGGTCGCCTTCGTTTGGCATTGCCGGCTCTGCCTGGCCCGTCAGCACCTGGATCAGCGGACTCAACTCTGGTTTGCCCGAAACAATCGCGGCACCAAGTTCGTCTCCGCCACGTTGAATCGTTTCAACTCGGCTCAGGTCGAGTCCGCCTTGAGATTCGTCGGCGTGGTGGCATTTGTTGCAGCGTTGCTCGAGCAACGGCAACACTTCATGCTCAAAACTGACCGGTTGCTCCTGCGTAATACCTGTCTGCGTCGTCTGCCCCTGTGCTTCGGCGATGTTCGAAACAGCCACAAACGGAAGTACGATGAGCAGTGTCAGAAGTCGGTGTTGCATTTGACCTTTGTTTACTCCGAGCGTGCTCAATCGTTGCTTCGCGGAATTCAGATTATCATCAGCTCATACATGGTCAAGGGTGTCGCGGTTCACGACCGTAACCTCAGTCAACAGCTCGGCAACTGATTTAATCAGCGTCTGGAGAAAAGCGTTGAACGACTCTGGAGAAGGACGGTTGCGAAAGGACCGCCCTCAGGATGTCGCCAAACGACAAGCACAGCAAGCCTGCCTATTCAAGATTCATCCGACCGTATGACGCCTTCGAAACGACAACCTGTTTGGTCTTTCGTCGGATTCCGAACAGGACTCCGCGATCCGCACGGTCCCACGCAATACCTTGCCCGAAGATGCCAACCGGAACCGTCCGGACCAGCTCAAGCAGATCGCCCTTTGGCGGAATACTCAACGCGTAGACTTCCGATCGGTCATGCCCCGTCACGTAGAGTAATCCGTCCGGGCCGAACGAGCCGCCCGAGTTGCTGTACGGAACGAATCGATCGATGACGTCGCGCGGAAAGCGCCAAGTCGCCAGTTCAGTCCACTTGTCGTCGTACTTGACGAGTCTCGTTCCGCTGACCGTTTCAGCGTCGCCATACGCAGCGAACACGACCCACCAGGCATCGTCGTGACGGTCGACCCACGTGAATGAGAGACGATCCTCGTCAAACGACTTGCGACCCGCGTGAGTCAGCGATTCCGTATCCCACATTTCAATCGAGTTGCTCGTTGGCTGCGTCGGCCAGTTGGAGTGGGCACAGTACAACCGACCGTCAACGACGACTCCGCCGTTCAAGTGACGCAACGGCACTTCGTCGGTCGAGTCCCAGCGGGTCACCAGCGTTCCCGTGTGTTTTTTATATTTCGCCACGCTGCGGTTGGTGACTGCGTAGAAGTGGTGCTGGTCAACGGCGACTCCCTGATGCGCCTCGGGAGCGGCGAATGCCCGCGTCTCTCGGAATGAATTGAGCGGCGAGACCACATTGAGAAGTCGCCGCAGCTCAGTTCGAATCTTTGCCTCGGCTTCAATTTCCAGGAAACTGGATCGAGCAGGCCATGTTTCATAACCGCCAAGTGTGTGTTGCTCTGCAGGCGGGAGGTACCCTCCGTATCCGTTCGCAAGTTCAATCGTAAACGTGTTCGACAGCGGGCTCTTCTTCTTAATCGCCAGCCCGGTCTCGGCAAACACTTCACACGGAGCCGACGCAATTCCAATCTCGCCAATCCGAATCGCCTGAAGTTTGATCCTGCGAGTCGGCGGGTACGCACTCAGATGCAACGCTTCCTGCGCGTACACTTTCGACCAGCGATGCGGATGCGTGCCGTCTGGATCGGCGAGAACCTTCTTCGCCCAGGCGATGCGTGCCGGATCGGGACGGCGGACTTTCAGTTCCAGCTCGGACTCTTCCATCTGCACCGAGACATCCGACCGATGCTCAATTTTCTCGATGACCGACAGTGACTCTTCAGCCAGCATGCGGCCGGCGAGCGTCAGCCATTCGTACGGAGCGTATTTCTTTCCGCCCCGCTCGATCGCCCCGGTGTTCCCGCTGGTTCCGTTCGACATGATGCCCACGAATGGGGGATGTCCGGAGCCGGCGTTCGACGCTCGTTCGAGAGCCTGCGCGAACTGTCCGAAGTAGTCGGCGCTGACGATGCCGCGTTTGTACCCTCCGCAATAATGGACACTGAAGTTCCCCAGGACGGCGAGCGGCGAGCCATCCGCATGTTGAACTGAGAGGATCGAGAACTGCGGATCAATCGGCCCCGCTGGCTCGATCACCGCTGAACTCCGACCGGAAACCGACTTAATCCGCTCCCCTGATTCCCCGAACGGATTGACCGCGACACTGTCCGGCTCGCACAAGTGGCGGCGGCACCGAATCAGATCCGGCCGACTGAATGATCCAAAGCCAACCCGCGCGGGCGCCAGATTCTTTGCGGCACGGATCACGGCTTCCGCGATTCTGACAGCAAGCTCATCGTGATACTTCTGGTCGGCTGGCTCCGTCCCAACATGCGTCGCCCTCGGAGCAGCGTGAGTATGCGTCGCCGAAATGAGGATCCGATTCGCCGGCAATCCGATTCCCGCAGCCACACGAGTCTTCGCCTCGTCCATGACTCCGCGATCAATCATGCAGACGTCGCACACTACGATCGCAATTCGCATCCGGCCATCATCGAAGACGATCGCTCTGGCATGCAGAGGATCGTTGACGCCCGTGACCGGTCCATTCTTGCTGATCGGTCCATCGAGCGACACTCCAGATCCCGGAGTGATGTCAACTTTCGCCGCCCCCGCCCGGATGATTCTTTCTGCAGCAGACGATGCCGTATTCGT
>JBLFXD010000209.1:0-9438 GCA_047611045.1 Planctomycetaceae bacterium
CATGAAACACCGCTCAGCGCGCCTGCGTCTGCCAGACCGGTCAGAAGTTCTGACGACACTGTCGAGGCCGTCCCGCCGCCAGTTTCTCCAAACGTGATCTCCGTTGGCAGTGTGTCGGAGTGCTTTCCCTGATTAGCCTTCTCGCCGGACGCCTCTTCGGTTGTCGCTGCGAAAGGAACTCGCAGGTAATTCGTCCCGCCTGGCTCGTAAACGAACTGCCATGTTTCGTCCTTGTCTAACGCCAGCAGACGAGTCCCCGCCAGCAACGCTCTGACTTCTTCGGTTGCCGAGCCAGTTCGTTGATCCCGCCAGCTCTGCATCAACGGCGAAGCGGCCAGCGAAGTCAAAATGGTCATTAGCATCACCACCAGCATGATCTCAATCAGCGTGTAGGCGCCGCGTGAAGTCATTGAGTTTCTGGCAATGAAACGTTGCATCGTTCTGAACCGTTATCGTGGAATGCGATGACAACTCGGCTGGATTACAGATCCTGAGCCCAGTTGACGATGTCGTCTTCGGTGCCTTCCTGCTGGTCAGGACCGGCGGACCAGACTGCTGGCTTATCGATCAAGCTCTGCCGGTTTCCGCTGGCCGGGTACTCGTAGAATAGTGGGTTGCCCCACGCGTCTTTTGGGATTTCGGCGATGAACGACGGTAACTTGCGACCGGACCTGTCAGTGCCAGGATCCATCAGGATGCCGTAGACAGTTTCTGAATCCCCTGTCGGATAGACACCGTCGTGGGCAACGGCGTATCTCATCGCGTCTTTTTCCAACGCTTTAAGATGAGTCTCCGTGGCCTTAATCATCGCAGTCTGCTGCGTTCCGATCAGTTGTGGGACGGCGAATGCGGCAATGACTCCGATGATTGCCAGCACGAGCAAGACTTCGATCAGCGTGAAGCCTCGACGCTTTGGTTTGTTGTTTCGTTGAACTCGCATGGAATTTTCTCCTTCGGTGGGCGGGCCGAGACTCGCTCGGGGCGGGGTAACCAGTTTCGTTTTATTCAAGCGGCTTCTCTCAGGCGAAAAGTCCGAACAGTTTATCAAAGGACATTTGAACTCTGCAGGACCGGCAACAGCAGCCCCAACATCACAAATAGGACCAGTATTGCCATTACGAGAAGCATGGCTGGCTCCAGCAAACGCACGAACAATTCAAGGTAGCGATAGGTTCGTCGTTCCATGCTCTCGGCAATGTCGACCAGAACTTTTTCGAGGTTGTTGGCCTCTTCGGCGACAGCGATGATCTCGACGGCTTCCTCGGGGAACTCGCCGCTGGCTCGCAACGGTTCTGCGAGCGATTTTCCGGCAGCGATAAAGTCACTCGCTTCGTTGATCGCGTTGGACAGGACTTTGTTTCCGGTCGCGTCCTTGGAAATTCGCAGCGAGTTAAGAATCGGAACACCGTTATTGAGCAACGTTCCCAGAATTCGGCAGAACCGAGCAATCGCCAGACTACGGTAAATCTTACCGGCTCCCGGTACTGTCAGCTTTGTTCGATCGAGGGCTAACCGTCCTTCGTCCGTGTTGAGATACTGAGCCGCGAAGAATGCAGCCGCGGCAATGACACCAAGAACCACTAATCCGTAATTGGAAAGTGTATCGCTAATGCCAACGACTGCCGTTGTTGCCCAGGGAAGTTCGCCACGAGCTTCCAGCCGCTGAAAAATCGGCTCAAACTTCGGGACGAACCAGATCATCATGAAAGTAAGGACGACGCCACCGACGACCATCAGGAACATCGGATAGACCGCTGCGCCGACGACCCGTCCCTTGAGGTCTTCCTGATGTTCCGTGAAGTCGGCGATGCGTCGCAGCACGTCTTCCAGGAAGCTTCCTTCTTCACCGGCCCTGACCATACTGACGGCCAGTTCGGAGAATACATTCGAATGCTGCCGCAAGGCCTCGGCCAGTCGAGTCCCGTTGGAAACTTCGTCGCGCACTTCCTGCAGGACAACTTTGAGCACTTTGTTTCGCGTCTGCCGCTGCAGAAGTTCCAGAGATCTCAGCAGTGGAACGCCCGAACGCAGCAGGTCGCTCAGTTGTGAATAGAACGTGGCGAGGTCGCGAGCTTTGACCCGCCGTCCACGCAGTCGATCATCGTTCTTTGCAGATTCAGCGAGTTCGATCTTGAGCGGAAACAGTTCGCGCGAAGAAAGCGTCGAGACGACTTCCGTCTCAGTTCCGGCCGTCAGAAGCCCTCGGACTTCCTGACCAGACATGGCTCGCGCTGTGTATTGAAATTCTGGCATGGCGAATGGAAAGGATGAATTCAGAATGCAGAAGGCAAAACATCATTCAGCCTTTTGCCTTCATCGTTCTGCCTTCAAACAATGTCTCCCTTGGTGATTCGGAGGACGTCTTCGATACTCGTCGTACCGTTGATCGCGTGCAGCCATCCACACTGCCGGAGAGTGACCATTCCATGTTCAACGCCGTACTGGCGAATGCGGTTCGAACTGACTCGCTCGCCACACATTTCACGGACTGCGTCGTCGTTGATGAGTAGCTCGTACGCACCAATTCGACCTGAGTATCCCGTGTCGCCACATTCGCGGCAGCCGACGGGGCGGAAGAGCTCTTCGATGTCTTGATTCGGGAAGTCTTTCGGCAGATCGTCAGGCGACGGCCGATAAGATTCGCGGCAGTGCATGCAGAGTCGGCGAACCAGTCGCTGAGCCATCACCCCTTCGACAGTGCTGGCCACGAGGTACGGTTCGACGCCCATATCAACCAGACGCGTGAACGAACTGGCCGCGTCGTTGGTATGCAGCGTGCTGAAGACAAGGTGACCAGTCAGCGATGCCTGAATGGCTGCTTCGGCCGTTTCGTAGTCTCGAATTTCACCGATCAGGATGACGTCCGGGTCGTGACGCAGGATCGATCGCAAACCGGCGGCGAACGTCAGGCCGATCCGGCTATGAACCTGAATCTGGCTGATTCCGTCGAGCTGGTATTCGACCGGGTCTTCGACGGTGATGATCTTCGTGTGAGCGCTGCGAATTTCGTTCAGGCCGCTGTAAAGCGTCGTCGACTTACCACTACCCGTTGGGCCTGTTACCAGCACGATGCCGTGCGGGAGGCTGATCAACTTCTGGAACGGCTTATAGATCGGGTCCGGCATCCCCATGCTGCTCAGGTTAAAGACCATTCGGCCCTTATCGAGGATTCGGAGAACGATCCCTTCACCGTGCAGCATCGGGATGATTGAAACTCGAACATCGATGTCGCGTCCGGCAACTCTCAGTTCGATACGACCGTCCTGAGGCAGTCGCTTCTCGGCGATATTCAGGCGGGACATGATCTTCAGGCGGGTCACGATCGCGGCGTAGAACTGGTTGATCTCCGGTGGCACCGACTGAACTCGCAACATGCCGTCGACACGGTACCGGACCCGCAAGCCTCGCTCGCCCGGTTCGATGTGAACGTCACTCGCCTGCTGCTGCAGAGCTTCGAGCAGCAACTCGTTTACGAGCCGGATGACCGACGCCTGCTGAGCCATCTCGGCGAGTTCGCCGTCCGCTCGCGAGGCTTCGGCGAGATAGTCATCGTCGTCGTCCGTCTTCTGTTTGACGAGTTCGTTGATCGTGTCGCCGCCGACACCGAGCTTCTCTTTAATGAACTGAACGACGTCGTCGTGCCGCGCAAGCACTGGTTCGAGACGCAGGTTACTCAGCGAGCTGAGTTCGTCGAGCGCTTCCAGATCGAAGGGGTCGCTCGTGGCGACTTCGACGCGACCGTTTTCACGGCGCAGTGGCAACAGCGAGTGTCGATAGATTGTCGACGTCGGGAAGAGATTCAGCAGCTCGGGGTCAATCTCAAAATCTTTGAGTTCGACGTACTGCATTCCGAGTTCCTCGGCGAACGCTCGCAGAGTCTGCTCTTCGGTCAACAGGCCCATCTCGATGACAGCCTTGTCGAACCGATGGCCGTTCATCTGCTGCCGAACCTGATCTCCCTGATCAGTCGTCAACAGGCCGTGCCGGATGAGTACTTCGCTGATTTCCATAAATCATTGCCCGCGATAAATAATACAGGTCTACCGTTTCAATCATCGACCGTGATGTCTGGCAAACAAGCGAGCCCGGTGAATCCTGGATTCACGTGTTGGACGATCGCTCCTAACAGGGTAGTAGATCCCAAAGGTTACGCAATTTGTTTCAGAATATTGACAAACTCGTCAGGCTGTCGGCCAATCACTCGACATCTTAGAAAGTCGTTCGAGCCCGGCAATTCCCGCAGCTTGATGCCTGATCGTTCGACAGAATCACAACTTATTCAACGTCCGCCTGGACGACCACCGCCACCGCCGGGTCGACCACCACCGCCACCGCCACCGGGACGACCTCCGCCACCGCCGGGAAATCCGCCGCCGCCGCCACCAGGACGTCCTCCACCGCCGCCGCCCTGGATTGCACGTTGAATAAACTGCTGACGCAATTGCTCAGCAGCCTGCTGTTGAGCATCGTTGTTCGAATTGGAGCTGCCGCCATTTGAGGAGGAGGCACGACCGCTGGTTGAACTTGAACTGACCTTTACGCGTGGAAGCAGCGAACCGATGGTCTGCTGAATCATTGCCGAACTGGCGTGCTGAAGCGGGACGACCCGAATCGCTCGTCGAGCTTCCAGCGCGGCCGAGTCGATCTCTTCGACCATTGCCTGAACCTGCTGATACGTCGAATCGTTTGTCGACACGTAAAGCCGGCTGTTCTGATAGTCGATCCCCAACGTCATCTGAACTTTCGGAGCCGATGCACCGCCTCCGCCGCCACCCATCAAAGCTGCGAACGGATTCGCTCCACCGCCGCCGCGTTGCTGTTGAACGGGCTGAGGAGGTGTCAACTCTTCTTTGAAGACGTCGCGAATAATGTCGGCGACTTCGTCGACCTGAGCGTGTTTGACCGCGATGTATCGTGGAGCCCGATCTCGAAGTTGCTCCGGCAATTCCGAAGCGTCGAGAATCCGCAGCACGTCTTCGACTTCGTCGATCTGATGCGGGGGGCCGCTGACGAAGAGCGAGTTTGAACGCACGTCAGGAATGATTCGCAGCGTCTGAGGTCCCGACAAAACGGAATCAAGCCCGCTCATCCCCATGATGCCTCGACCCATCGACGACAGGCCGCCGGACAGCTCGCTCATGAAGCCGCCGTCAGAAGCGCCAGCCGAAGTCGAAACCGAACTCGTCGGGAAGAGTCTTTCAAGGATCGATGCGGTCTGTGTGGCGTCTGCAGAGCGAAGGTAAAACACAGTCCACTGAGTCTTCGGCGGCATGGCCGATGCCAGTGTCGCGATGACATCCTCAAGCCGATCGAGAGCGACCTCGTCTTCAGAAACGATCAGCAGATTGCCACCTTGAATCGTGATGGCGATCGGAGCGTTGGTTTCCGAAGGTTTAGCATCGCGTTCGGCTTCCGCCGCGTTGAGGTCGAGAAAAAACTGTTGCAACTCTTCGTCGGTCGCTGCATCGCTGGCGTTGTCATCGGCCGCCGACTCGTCCTGCGGATTGGCGGCGAGTGAGACTTCACTGAATGGATCATCGGCAAACGCAAATGCCAGGTCATCAGGCAGCGAGCTTAGCAGTGCAGTATCAAGTCGAGCGGCAACTGGCGATTCATAAGGAACCCGCGATGCCGACTTAGCTGGTTTTTCACTTCTGTCAGTATTCGGAGGACTCGCGGGAGCCGGCTTCGCTGACTCAGAGCTTCCTGGAGCAGCCGCCTCTGGTTCTTCCGGACTGAACGGAGAAGCCGACGATGGAATCCTTCGATCGCGGATGGCTCCGGTCGCGGACGGAATCACCGTGCGAATCGGGTTGCGACCGCGGACATTCCAGATTCGCTCAAGTGCCTTCAGGAAATCTTCTGGATTGCGTCCGCCAAGTGGGATGGTTCGAAGGTTTCCATCGCCGCCGTAGCCGCCGGCTTCGCCCGGTTCCAGCTGAGTGACCAGCAGCTTGATCTGAGTGACCTGCTCGTTCGAGCCGCGGACGATCAAAGCATTGTCAGAAGGATGCGGCTGAACGACCGGAGCACTTTCTCCGTCCGCATAGAACAACGACTGTATCGAAGACGTCGCGGTGTAGGCATCCATTCTTCCGAGCGGAATGACTGCCATCTGAGTCGCGCCGGCACCCATTCCGTCGAGCTGGCGAATCGTAGCGGCGATCTCGCGATGTAAATCTTCGGTGGCTTTGATGTGAATCCGCCGCGTGCGACCGTCTTCATTCAGAATCGTCCCAGGGTACAGGACGTTAAGAGTCTTCGTGACTTCCATCGCGTCGGCGGTTTCGAGCTGGTAAACCTCCAGGTAAGGCTCGCGGTTGCGACTTCCATAATTCCCATCAATTGGCGGAAGATCAACTGCTTCTATGGCCTCTTCGATAATCAGGATGTTCGCCGGGCTGGCTGTCACGAGTAGCGAATTTGTTCGCTCATCGACTGCCAGCGTCACCACCGCGTTCGGATCGGCAGGTGCGGGCGTGCCGTAACGAGGATCGCGGGACGACGAACTGCTGCTGCTACTGCTGCCGTAGCGCGACCGCGGGTCGTAACTGCTTCGCGATGACCCGCTGACGTTCTGCACTCCGCGTGCTCCGAGCCCGAACAGGTCACGGACGACGGCGTCCGCGTCAAGAACTGAGATGTGCTCCAGCTCGAACTTGCGGAAGACTTTGTCTCCGTCTTCCACTTCGAAGCCGGTGATGAGTCCGTGAATGCGGCGAAGGTTGCTGCCGATATCGGTCACGACGAGCTTGTTCGCTTTGTTCAGAGCGACAACTTTCCCTTGTGGACCGAGCAGCTCGCGAGCTTCAACGGCCGCTTCGTCAGCAGTCATCCCTTCGAGTGGAATCAGCACGGTCATCAATTCGTTACGGCCGCGCGAGGACAACTCTTCGAGCGGAACTGTCGGAACCAGGTTCGGCGGGATGCCCGCGTCGATGTTGACGACGACGAGAAATTCGTCACGTCGAACCAGCACATAGCCCTTTTGAAGCAGGTACCCGTTCAGAACGTCGAGAGCCTGCATCGGTGTGTGTTTGCGGCTGTCGGTATAGTTGAACGATCCTGGCGGAACGGCATTCAGGTCGAGTGTCAGCCCTGCGGATTTCGCAAAGAGCGTCAGCACATCGTTCCACGGTGCGTAGCGGAAGTTGAAGGACAGCTCCTTGACCGGCGCTCCGCTGTCGCCCGTTCCCGCCCCAAACGAAACGGTCGCGGATTCACCTTCGGGTGGACCGGCCGGAGTCGGAGGGGCGATGGCCGCCGGAGTCAAAGCGGTCGTTGCCGGTTGACCTGTCGTTGGACGCGCCGCCGGAGTGCCGCCTTGCGTATCAGCAAAGGAAAATGTCTTGCCCTTCTTCTGTTCAAAAGCACTCCGCTGCTGAGCTGACAGAATCCCCGAAACATTCTTCTCGAAGTCAGCACGCAGAGCGTTCGACTTTGCATCGCGTTCTTCTTCGCTCATGTCACGATTAAATCGAAACGTACGTCGCTCTTCTTCGTACTTCTGATTCAGCTCGGCGATCTTTGCCTGCTGGTCTGACGAAATATTGAACTGGCCAGCCATGTTCGGATCGGCCAGTGCTCGCATTCCCTGCCTTTGCAATGACAGTTCTGTCAGTCGCGATCTTTGCTCTGGCTTGATGATGCCATCGATCTTTTTATCCATCACCGTCCGCATCTCTCCGAAAATGGCTCGGCGTTCTTCGTCGCTGCGCGCTGAACGTGACCGTTCCATGATCTCTCGAAATTCAGGACTGTCGCGCAGTCCCGACTGCATCTCGGAGAGCGCTTTCTGCTGATCTTCGGTCAGGCCGAGCTCTCCGCGAACTTCGTCACGCCCGAGAAGTTCCAGCGGGCTGCTGCCGCCACCGGGGCCTCGACCGCCACCAGGACCTCCGCGTCCACGATCACCGCCGCCACGTCCCGGCTGAGCATCCGCGTCCAAGGCGACGACGGACAGAATGGCCATCGCCATCAGAAAAGCTGAGAGGGCTTTAGGAAATTTCGTCATCAGGATGCTCTGAGTTTCATTCGAAGACAAACACTGCCTGGTCAGACGTCGGTCAGGCAGACGCCGGTCAGGAATCACGCTTTGAACAGGAATGTCGCATAACGATGTCATGCTAGCTCCGATTCTTCGCTAACAACAACAAGCGTCAGCCCGTTGCTGGCGACTCGTTCAATCTCTTCAGCAGGACGACCTGCAACCATCCACGGATGCCAGACCGCCACGATCAGACCTCTGTGCCAGACCATCCTGTCGAGCACTACCCTGGTCGACTGATCTCAGTTTCGAAGTGAGTTTTATTCACAACCCTGTGAGCCGACGGCGCTAGCCGCGGGCATCATCCTGCTGCCAACCCGGTCAAGGCCCGAGGCTAGCGCCAACGGCTCACAGATTTCGGTCGTCACAAGTGACAAACCGGCACGTCCATGCAACCTTCCTTCGCGACACGTTTTTCGACCATTGACGCTGTTAAACCCGGGTTGTGCGGCCTTATGCTGATCGCGTTGCCGGCACAATTCCCTCTCAAAGCGGATCTGTAGTTCTTTCCCCGATTCCACACGGTGGATTCGGCTCTGAGGTCTCAGATCTTCTTTTGAGCACCGACCGATTCCTCTCTGACGGATTCTGCTGAATTTGCCCATGAGTAATCAAACACGTGTTCCCCGCTGATGGACTGCTAAATCCTTATTGTGGATGGAGTTTTGTCGTTGTGCCGCGGGATTCCGACCAGCGACGATCTGATTCAAACGCTGCGTGAATCGGACGCTATGATTGACATGTCTAGAGTTGGCAGACGATCGCGGCGTCCGTGTAACATTTCGTATCGAATTTCCCGTATTCAAATTTCGATGGCGAAAGACGCAGTTCCGATCGTCGGTCAACTTCGGATTTCCTTGCAGACTGCAACGAATCGTCACCCGTCCAATGCGACTGAGACGTGATTCATGAAACGAAGCGAAAAACTGTTGGCCACGGTGCTTCTGGTAAGCGTCGGAGCGTTCGTCATCATCCCGTGGATCTGGCAGGCCTTCCGCGGCCCCGTCGCCGCACAGGAAACCGCGTTGCAAAAGGCGACTGAGAAGCTGGACAAGGCCGTCGGGCAGTTCGACATCGCGCGAGCCAGCGTTCAGTCGATGACGCTCTTCAAAGAGCAGAGCCTCTCGTCGAACTCTGCCCAGGGAGCACTCGCTTACCAGCAATGGTTAACCGACCTCGCGGAAATCGTCGCCGACTTCAAAGGTGCCGAAGTCACTCCGGAACGAATCTCGCCATCGCGTGACAACAGCTACGTCGCCGTTCGACTGCGAGTCACCGGCGAAGGAACGATCGAGCAACTACGAACGTTCCTCTACCGCTTCCACCGAGCCAACGTTCTGCACCGAATCAGCAGCATGGTCGCAGAAGCGCAAAACAACTCTTCACGCCCG
>JBLFXD010000210.1:0-9433 GCA_047611045.1 Planctomycetaceae bacterium
GCATTTTGGCGTTCAGCCTTCCTGACGCTGCGTCACGGAGGCGTCACGTGGCGTGAAACTTTCTACTCACTGAAGGACCTTCGAGCCGGCGAGTATCGATAGCGACCTACGTAGGTCAGGCTCCGCCTGACGAAGTTAATCGTGAAGAGCGGATTCTTACAGCCGTCACTGTGTCATTCTGGCACCCATCACAAACAATCGAAGCCTGCCGAGGTTGGCAGGCTTCGATCAATTCCGGACTCCGTCAGGCGTAGCATGACCTACTCGATGTTTGAATCAGACTTCGAGTAAATCCCATTCGGCGTAGACATCGTCGACCGCCTCAAAGTCATCGTCATCAGGATCCGCGACAACAGTCACCTGGAACGTCGTCGATGTTTCTTCGAAACCGTCTGAGGCGGTGACTCGAATCTGAACATCGCCGACATAGCCTTCAGCCGTTGTGATGATGAGCACGCCGTCTTCGATCGAAGCCGAAACCGGAACCGCTTGTGGATCAGTCAGCAATGACGGATCGTCGTAGACTTCGTTGTCCAGTTCGGCGACCAACGGACTGGCGTCGAAGCTGCCACCCCATCGGTGCAGCGCGCCATTCGGCAGCAGATAGTGCCATTGATTATCGGCGTCGCGAATCCAGCGTTCGCCCTGGCCGAGGTAGTTGTCGTAGTAGTTTCCTTCTGACCAGAAACCGTGCTCGTTGTCGAGTGCCGACAGTTCGTCGCCCAGCACCTCGACCGTGTAAGTGATTGCCTGCCCGTCGGCATCAACCGTCGGCAAAGCAACTTCCAGCGGCACACCTGACGTCGCTTCTTGATCTGCGATGCTCAACTGTGGAGCGGTGTTTGTCACATCGACGTTGAACGACGTGCTGGCTGATTCGATTCCGTCAGAAACAATGACTTCGATCGCGAACATTCCAGTCTGACTGCCGGTTGTAATCACGAGCTGCCCATCAACAACTTCGGTCTGGAGATCCTGTGCCGTTTCCGTCAGCAGAATTTGCGGATCGTCGTAGACGTCTGTCGAAAATGCGGCGAGCTGCGTGCTGTTCTCAAAGCTGCCGGTCCAGTCGTTGAGGGTTCCATTCGGAAGAATGAAGTACCAGCCGTTGTTGCCCTGCAACCATTTCTCGTTCTGGCCACCCCAGTTGAGAGCATAATCATCGACTCCTGCCGCTTCGCGAAGGTCGTGCTCGGCCATGATCTGACCGGCAAGCGATCCTGCAATTCGGACTTCATACTCCAGCGAGTCACCATCGTCATCAGTCGCGGCCAGATCGATGACGAGTTGGTCACTCCCAACGATCAACGACTGATCTGCAATGTTGCCAATCACTGGCGCCGCGTTCGTGACGCTGACTCCAAACGTCTGAGTCGACAAAGCGTCTCCGATCATCGATGTCAGCTCGACATCGAATTCGCCGCTGAATTGTGATGACGGATCGATGGTCAGCGTACTCCCCGACACCGTGACGCTGACACCGATGGGCTCGGCCAGTGTGATCAGCTCGGGATCATCGTAGAAACTTGTGTCGAGCATCCCGAGCAGCTGACTGTCTTCAAAGCTGCCTTCCCACAGTCGGAACTCGCCAGTCGGCAGAATGAAGTAGTAGCCGCCGTCGCCCTGAATCCAGCGTTCCTGATGAATACCGCTCCAGTTGAAGCCGAAGTTTGGATCGGAGACGAACAGGTTGTGGTCGGTCGCGAGGTCGGAGACCAGGTTCTGCAGAATTCGCAATGTGTGGCTGACTGGTTGCCCGCCGAGTTCGCTCGGCAGTGTGATGTCCAGTGAATCTTCGGTGTGACTCATCGACTGGTCAGGAATCGTGAATTCGACATTGTCCAGGAGCGTCGCTTCGGCCGAGCCCGTTCCGGTATAGGCGTCTCCTGAGGCAAGCGTGAGAACGAGCGACTCGTTGCCCTCGTCGTCGCTGACGTCCGAGTCGTGAAGCGGAGCCACGACGACTTGTGCCGACAGTTCTCCAGCCAGGATCACAACAGTGCCGGACAACGTTTCATAGTCGGCTCCGTTGGTGGCGGTTCCGGAGACTTCGTAATTGACGGTGAGATCCGAGTAGAGGAATTCGTCAGTTCGAGTGACGGTGAACGTCGCGGAGTCGCCCGCCTCATGTGCGGTTGCGTCTGTCGCTTCGATCGAAACGTCGGCTGTCGGCACATCGAGGTCACCAGTCGTAAAGTCGACCAGCGCGCGGTATTCGTGAGCGTCTTCCAGCGGCACGTCCATTTCGTGCAGCACGCCGAATTCGCCCCACGGAGTCGGCTGACCCTGGCTGGTGAAGACGTACTGCGTGTGCATGTCCACGCCCAGTTCGTTCATCCCGTGCAGCAACGTTTCATAGACCTCGCGGAAGCGTGGATTGTCCTGCACCGAGTGGATCAGCTCCTGGTACTCGGTGCCGAACCCGTCGAGGTGCGAGCCACCTTCGTACGTGATGAACGGGATGTCCCGACCGAGTTCCTGCGAATACTGCTCGGCCAGTTCTACGTGAGCCGCCTGAGTCTGGAGACTCCACTGCACTGAGTTATCCAGCACCCAGTCGATGACGTCGTCCTGCGTGGTGTCTTCAGTAATCCATTCCAGATTGTCGCCACCTAAGCCGGCGTACGAGGTCGACGACACCGCATCGAACTCGCCATCCATCGACTCAAGCACCTGGTTAGTCAGCCACGGGTTGTTCTGCTGTCCGGCAGCGACTCGCACGAGTCGGTCTTCCTGGCCGGCAAAGACGTCGCTCCAGATCTCAAAGTCGCGGCGAGCTTCCTGAGCCCACACGTCAAAGAATCCGAGTCCGGCGTTCTGTGGCAACTCCATCTGTTCCTGCACCCAGGCGTTCGCCTCGAACCCGAAAGCAAAGTTCCAGACCTCGTTGCTCCACTCAACGTAAGCGACGCCGTCTTCGTGCAGGTTGTCGCGAACGTGTTCGGCGAACGCTCGGACATAGCTGTCGTCTGCCTGGTGCGGCATGTTGAACCAGGCGTCCGCTCCGAGTTCATTCACAAGCTGAACCTGATACTCCATCGACACGCCGTTGTACGAACTGCGATCGGTCGAGCCCTGATTCGCGTGCGAGGCCGGTCGCAGATCGTCTGCCGTCAGCACAGCTCGATCGTCCGCGTTGACCCGCTGCCACTGCATAAAGCGGATTGTTTCAAATGGTTGCAGTCGTTCCAGAAACAGCGGATGAAACGGCGACTCGTCACTGCCGGGCTGCCAGTTGTCCATCTCGAGTGATTGACCCGCGTGGTCCGGCATGAAGATCTGGATGTCGCGGATGTAGTCGTCCGGGTTCGTTTCGCCGCTGCGGATGTGGAGCGTCTGATCCTCGGCGACTTCGAGCAGTGCGTAACTGCGTCCATCCTCGGTCGTGCCGGTTTCGACAGGCGTCGCACCGAAAGTGATCTCGCCTTCGCCGCTCCACTCCGCACGGTAGATGCCCGCCGGGTTGCCGCCTTGAGCGAAGAGGATCGAATCGGCCCAGTAGGTCGTCGTTTCGCCAAGTTCGTTGACGGTGTCCGCAGGGATCGAAGTTACCCATCCGTCATCGTCCATCGCTGGCGGTCCGTTGAAAGCGAACTCCCACGTCGTCGTGTTGAGCGATCGCGTCGTGAAGGTTCGAGCCATCTTGAACGCGTCACGGAAGACCCACGAATGCGACCAGTCGTTGACCATCCCGAGGTTCATGCCGACGCCCATCTCGGGTGCGTTGGGGTTGGCTGGTGGGTCAACAGGAGGATCAACAACGATTTCGGTCAGGCCGAACGACGCGGTAGCAAAAGCGGCGTCCTCAGACAGAGAAACCGAAGTGACATCGGCGGTCGTCTCAAAACCCGATGGAATGACGACTCGGATTTCGTGCAAATCGAGGGCGAGGTCCGCCAGTTCGAAATCGCCAGACGCGTCCGTCGTGACGCTCGGTTCCGAATCGTCCAAAACACTGTTCCGATTGACGTCCGCGTAGATCGTGACGCCTGGCAGTCCGGGCTCGTCCGAATCCCGAGTTCCGCTGCCATTCTGATCTTCATAGACGGTGCCGATCACAGAACCCGATGTCACCGGCGGATCGACGGGATTTTCACCGCCATTTGAACCGTCGTCGACGACGTTTGTATTGTCGCCAAGGAAGCTGAGCAGTTCGGCATCGGAAACAGCGTTTGGATCAGTGAGGTCTGCTCCGGCAAGAGCGGCCGGCACGTCGGGCGTCGCGTACCGAGCGTACTCAAAACCGGCTGTCAGGTCTGGATTGAATGCTTCGCCGGGAGTTGGGTCGCCAGCCAGCCCCGGAACAAGCACGGTGCTGTTCTGAGTGAACGGATCGAAATCGCTAACCTTCTCCCAGTCGGAATAAGTGACGAGCCCAACCTGCATGGTCTCAGGCATGTCCGGCCGCGAATACCGCCGATGCACCTGCCATTCCTGCCCCGGCAACTGGTACATCGCGATGACGGAGTTGCCGATTCGGGAAAGCTGGACGTTGACGACGCCGGTGTCCGAGCCGAGCGGAGTCACTTCGAGCTGCGAGTCGCTGTTGCGGGTTGTCTTAACTTCCATAGCGAACTCGTCGGGGTTGCCCGCTCCGTAACCAGCCGACAGGAAGATATAGTTCTCGCCGTCGTTCGTTCCGTCGTCGGCCATGCTGCCCGGAGCCCACTCGGTCAGCGCGTCGGTGAAGTCTCGCGGCGTGCGGATCATCGCCCCCGCCAGCGAGTAATCAGCATCACCCGGCACGTCATTGGCATCGCTCCCGCCGATGTCGTCCCGGTCCGTAATGTGAACCTGCGTCGTAAATGAAAAGTCACCGGTCACGAGTTGAAAAGCCATCGGTCCGCGGTAGTTCTGATACCAGCCCGTCGTGTGTGGCTCCTGCACCATTCGCCCCGCCTGTGTCGCGTCAATGTCGTACACGTTGAGCTGATCGGCATTCCAGCCCTCGATGTCATTAACTCGTTGCCACTGATCCGTCGTCGAAGCGTCGTCAAACTCGTCGCTCAGGCCAGCGATCGGAGTTGCCGCTAGAAGCTGACGAGTCTCAAGCGATTCGGTCGCCGAAGTGACGGACGGCTGGCTGTTTCTTTTTCGACGGCTTGCAGAACGAGTCTTGCAAATGTGATTCCAGGGACGAAGCATGAGGGCACCTCAACAGTCAGAGTGATTCTGATGCCCGGCCACAAGGCCTGCCCGGGCGTTCTGCAGAGGAACTCGCTGTCGACGAACGCAGCCCGACAGACTTTTCGAAAGTTTGTCGAAAGACGGCTATTCGCCGGCCACGACCGTAGGGTGGTTGCTTGCAACCACAAACATTCACAGTGCATTGAGAAGGTGGTTGCGAGCAACCACCCTACTGACCGTGCGGCATGACGCGACGACGGTGAAACGCGAAGTTACGATCTCAGACAGGCAGAACATTCGCGGAAGCGGAGAAATGATTGATGAGCCAGCAACCTCAGCCGTCACCAGAGCACGAGTCATCGGACGAGTCGCAGAAATCGAACGACGCAGCGGCGTTACCAAACCGAAGAACTCCACGGTGGCTGGTGTTTCTCAAACCGAAAGTCGGCCTCCCGCTGGCGATTCTTCTCGTGCTGGTATCAATCCCGCTCGCTTACCGAAGCTGGAGAATCTCAAGCCTCCCGCCAATCGACGAACCGTTTGACGTTAAGGCCTTTCTTGCCGAAACAGTCCCCGACGAAGAAAACGCCTTTGTCGAGTATCGACGGGCATTCGCAATGCTCGTCGATTACTCCGGACCATCCAACGTCTGGGATTCCTACCACGAAAGAATGGAAGGCCGGTGGGATGATGTGCCAAGTGACTTTGAACCATGGTTCAAAGCGAACGAATCGACGCTGGAAATGTGGCTCGAAGGTACAAAAAAGCCGAAAGGTTGCTTCACTCCTCGGCGAAAATTCACCATCGTTCCGCCCGACTATCCATCTGACGCCAGGACGCTGGCACGGCTCGCTGTCCTGAAAGCTGGGAAATTGACGCATGACGGAAACGTAAAAGAGTCGTGGGAACTTTTGCATGGCGCAGTTCGCTTTAGTCTTCACGTTGGCCAGAGTGACACCCTGATTGAACGACTGACCGGCGCGGGCATACAGCCAATGATACACCTTGGACTCTGTGCCTGGGCACACCACCCGAAAACCACGGCCGCCGACATCGAACGTGCCTCGGACGCCCTTTCAAACGACTACTCTACCCTGACAAGACCGCTTTCCGTCACATTGAAAACGGAGTACGTCATTGCGAAGCCGATGCTCCCACTAATCAATCAAGGGATCGGCGTCTTCCACGACAACTCGACCGTGGAGATTGCATACATGTTTGTAATTGGCGAACCGCAGTTCTCGGAGCTGGCCCTCAAACACGTACTGGCAAACCAGCTCGAGGGTGTCGATAACGACCCGTCAACCCGCCCCTCATTCGTCCGGGGTAGTATCTCCTTGTTTGACCTGAAATCCTCAACATCACGTCCGCTCAGCGGTGCTGACCTCGAGAAGACTTTCATTCCAGTACCAGCGATTGACCTGCTTGCAGGCTTTCCTCAGCTGAAACTAATCATCGCAGTGAGAGACCATGAGTCTTTGCACCACTCTTCACTGCTTGCAGTGCTGGCGATTGAGCGGTTCGTTCGTCGGAACGGCCGTTTTCCGGCTTCCCTTGAAGAGTGTTCTCAGATAGTCGATTCGGAGCGATTCTCTGATCCATATCAGACTGCAAATCGACCACTGATTTTCAGAGCCAACGCTGACTATGCCGTTGTTTATAGTCTGGGAACAGATGGCGTTGACGATGCGTATCCGGTTGAGCCACCCGACGGGAATCAGCAGTCGTCCGTTACACGGTTGAGTCACTTAGGTCAAACTTTTGAAGGCTATCGAATTCCGCTTTGGCGGCCTGAGTCGGACGCAGACGTTGATGAGGATGATTCTGTCGTGTCGGACAATGTTCAAGACTGAAGTCGAAGCACTACACTCCCGGTTCGATTTTGGATTAAGAAGCAAGAACCTTCGCCTGTTCGAAAAGAAAGTGTGCCACTGGCTCTGCCAGTGCCTTCAGAGAAACCCAGCCGCAGCACTGGCAAAGCCAGTGCCACACGAAGCTGATGTTGCTTTCATAGAACCGACCATTCATCAGGGAGTTGACCATGCGCGATACCACTTCACTTTCTCGTCGTCAGTTCGTGCAGTTGGCTGCGGCCGCTGCTGTTTCCAGTCCGCTGTTTGCTCGCGGTGCCGAGAGTTCTGACGGGTATCTCAACGGGCGGCTTTATAAGACGCTGAAGATCGGGATGGTTCGCGCTGGCAAGTCGCTGGAAGAACAATTTGCGATCGCGAAGGAAGCAGGCTTCGACGGAATCGAGCTAAATTGCCCAGGCATCGACGTCGCAGAAGTTCGAGCGGCCATCAAAGCGACGGGATTGCCTGTCGATGGCTCGGTCAATGCCGGACACTGGGCAGTTCGCCACACTGATGCGGATGAAGCGACTCGTGCGAAAGCCCTTGAAAGTCTGAAGGAAGCTCTGCGGCAGACGCACGCCGTTGGAGGCAACTCAGTGCTGCTGGTCGTTGGCAAGGGTTCTGACGGCCCCGAAGAAGAAATCTGGAAGCGATCGGTCGAGAACATTTCCAAGGCGCTGCCGCTGGCATCTGAACTTGGCATTCACATCGCGATCGAAAACGTCTGGAACCAGTTCTGCTACAACCACGACGGAGACCATACTCAGACGGCTGACAAGTTTGTGAAATACGTCGACGAGTTCCATTCTCCGTGGGTCGGCATGCAGTTCGACATTGGCAACCACTGGAAGTACGGCAGCATGGGCGACTGGATTCGCCAGCTCGATAAGCGAGTTGTGAAGCTCGACCTGAAAGGTTTCTCACGCGAGATGGGCAAGTTCACCAAAATCGGCGAAGGCGATCTCGACTGGGCCGACGTGCGGAAAGCTCTGGCCGAAATCCAGTACACCGGCTGGGCAGCAGCCGAAGTCGGCGGCGGCGACCTGGAGCGACTCAAAGAGGTCTCTGCGAACATGGACCGAGTCTTCGGACTCACTCCGAGTGCATAAGCATCACTTGTCCGCTTTGTGATGGCTACTTTTTCGGTTGGCTCATTCGGAGTTGCAGCGATGCGCACAGCCCGATTGACAGTTGTCGTGATTGCCGGAGTGTTGCTGGCCGCAAATGCGTGCGGCCGTGTTTCCGCGAACGATGGCGATCGCTCAGCGACTTACTACCCAACGGCAGACGAATGGGAAACGGCCGAGCCGGCTTCGGTCGACTGGAACGCCGACGCTCTGGTCACTGCAGTTGATTTTGCGATGTCACGCAAATCTTCGGGAGTCGTCATTCTGCATCGCGGACGGATTCTGGCGGAGCGGTATCAGAAGGTTGCTGACCCGTCACTCCGATACAGAGCGATGCTTCATGGCAAGACGGCGGACGGACAGGCCATCGAAGACGTTGCTTCGGTCCAGAAGAGCGTCGCGAGCATGCTTGTCGGCATCGCTCAGGAAAAGGGGCTGGTTAAGCTAAGCGATCCAGTACACAAGTATCTTGGGAACGGCTGGTCCCATGCGACGACCGAGCAGGAAGGTCAGATCACGATTCGGCATCTCGTCTCGATGAGCACTGGTCTGACGGATCGACTGAGGTATGCCGATCCGCCGGGAACCAAATGGCGATACAACACGAACGCCTATTGCCTGAGCGTTCGAGCGGTCTCAGCAGCATCAGGAATGACTCCAAATAAGTTGACGAAAGCATGGTTGACCGAGTCGCTCGGAATGCGTGAATCACAGTGGGTCGAGCGACGTCTCGCAAGAATCAGCCCGCCGGAAACCAACAAGCTTGGGTTTACGACCTCGGCTCGAGACCTCGCTCGGTTCGGTTTGCTGGTCTTGGCAGGCGGTCGATGGGGCCAGACAAAAATTCTCGGCGACAAGGATTATCTTCGAGTGGCGCTGAGTCCGTCTCAGAAAATGAATCCGAGTTACGGCTACCTTTGGTGGCTCAACGGCCAGCGATCGGCAATTCGAGGTGGTCGACCTGTGACGGGCGGTCTCAACCGTCAGGCCCCCGACGATCTCGTTGCCGCATTGGGAGCACTCGGTCGTAAGTGTTACGTTGTGCCGTCACTTGGACTTGTCGTCACAAGGCTCGGAGACGATCCCGAGTCCAAGGGCCAACCAAAATTTGATACCGAGTTCTGGCGACTTCTGATGAAGGCGGCACCAAACGCGACGGAATAAGGACTTTCCATGAATCTGCATCACCGATCTATCAAACGAGTCTTCGCCTGCCTCATCGGAGTCAGCATGAGTATTGAAGGTCTGCAGGCTGCCGACCCCACGGGCAAACCACTGCCGCTAACACTTCAGTATCAACTGGAATCGAGCGCCGGCAGCGGACGG
>JBLFXD010000211.1:0-9426 GCA_047611045.1 Planctomycetaceae bacterium
TTCCGTCGATTCCGTTCCGCCTGTTGACCGCTGGCCTGGGAAATTCCGGAGACGTCGTTCGAGCAGGCCGCGTCGTTCGATTTGCCCGGCTGCCAAGATTCGTTCGCTATGTCCGAATCCTGCGGCCGGTCGTCCGCATTATTCGCGCTCTGGGACTTGTCGCGCGGGGCATCGACCGACTTGTTCGCCGTTACGGTCACGTTCTGAACTGCAACGTCATCCTCCATCCGACACAGCAAGAACAGGAACTCTTCGAACAGGAACGACGAGACTCAGCCCGCAATCTCCAGGAATTGCGTCAGATGTTGCGAGACGCCTGGTCAAGAATGTTCGCCGAAGCGAGCCCCGAAGACCGGCTCTTCGTCGCCAACACGCGCATCGAAGGACTTCAGCGAACGCTGAGTCGTCGCACGATTCAATTCGAAGAAAGCGGCCGAGCGACCACCGGCACGCGAGACATTCCCGCAGAGGCCTTACTCGACCGCTTGGAATCGCTGGAGCCGTCTCTGGTTGAGCCGGCACTCGGCGAGCCGATGATGATGCAGCTCGCTCGAATCATCCGCATTCTGTCCGTCGCGCCGCTGAGATGGCTGCCGATTATCAGACGCTGCATTCCGGCTCAGGCAAGCCAGATGAGCGAAGCAGATGTCGTGTCCACAACTTCGCGACGAGTCGCTCGGTTCCTTCGCAAGTTCCACGACGGCTGGTTCTGGCTGACCGACCTTTACGGAACGGTCACGCCATCGCAGTTCATCGATCGAGTTGGCGGCATCCTCGTCAAGAGCTCATCCCGACCAGCCTACCGACTACTGCTGTTCGGCGGGTTCCTCATCCTGACCGAGGCGACGCTGTCGATCGTCGAAATCGATGCCTTGGAACCTCTGCGAGCGTTCCTGAAACGCTTCCTCGGAACGACGGTGCTGGTGCTTGGCGGCGTGTGCCTGTTCGTGCTGGGCCTCGGTTGGTGGCTGCAACGAGTCGCCCGGGAAGCCACCGAGTTCTACGACAAGTCCGTGCAGGCTCAGTTTCTGCACCTGATGGATTCCGTCCGACCGAAATATCTCGAACGCGATGCCGCCGCCCTGTATGAACGAGTTCTCGCCGCAGACTGGCCAGCCGACGATCAGCGCAGCGACGCTGAGCGAATCGAATTCCTTTGCGATCGTCTTCGAAATACGATGTTTCGGTCGCAACAACCAACCGAAGCGAATAATCATTTCACTGCACAGCTTCCGTTCGTTAGTCGACTGGAGTTGCTTTACCACGACTGGCTCGACGGTGCGATGTTCACCCGAAGCGACACTCGCGCGACCAACCAACTACTTGGCAACACCGCACTCAGTCAGTTGATGCTGACTTCCGATCGTATCTCGAAAAAGGATACGCGGCTGCTGGCGCAGGTTGACCTCGAGAATCAAAAGTCACTATTCAACGGCCCGTACCTTTGGTTTCACTTTATCGCCCAATCGGTCAGCCACTCGGTGGCTCGGCTCCTCGTCGACTATAACCGCCGGGCGATTCCGAGCCACGAGCTACCACACTGCACCGACGCGCAAAAGAACTCGTTCACTCAATGGTTGAACACCGATCCCGACTTTCAACTTGACGCCAACGTGATCGTCGAGCCAACCAGCGCGAAGTCTGGCTATGTGACCACTTCTTTCACGGCGTTGCATTTTCTCGACCCCGATCCGCATCGCGACCAGACGTTGGGGGAGCACTTTGGACCGGAAGTCGTCAACAGAATCCAAAGTGACCGCAGCCTGCTGATCCGCCGGACGTTCGGAACGTTGCCTCTGCATTTGCGTCCGCGTAGCGAACGGGTCGTCAATCTTTATGCCGCCTATGAAGGATGGATTGCCGGCGGTCGGATGTTTCTTGTGCCGTGGCTTCTGTTTGTCGCACTTTGCCGGTGGCTGACAAAGTTGATCGGCTGGATCTATCAGTCAGTGCAGGAAATCCGCCACCCCGAACGACGCAAGACACCCGTCGATGCCGCCCAGGCAGACTTCCGCGTCGCCGTTCGAAAGGTTAACCGTGTACGAGGTCCGGTCGCCGAACGTTGCGTACGCCTGCGAGCGATCTTTGACCCAGCCTGGTTGGGTATCGCACTCCCAGGAGAGGAGAAAACGCAACTCGGCACCGCAGACGCCGACACCGATATCGCCTTCCTGCGGCTCGGCCCGGCGACACAACGAAAGATCGAATCCGAAAAGCGACGCTGCCTGTCAGGCATGAGGTGGCTTGAGCATTCCCTCGAAGACGACCTGCTGGAGCGCGTCGCCGAGCAACGCGGACTTGCGAAAGATGCTCTCAATACTCGGCAACATCTGCGGGCAGCCTCGATCGCAGTTCACGCTGATTTGAACGGAGTCCGTGCGCACCTCTTTGCCAAACCGATGCTGGCCGAGATTCTTCACACGACGCGTGCCAAGCCGTCGCTGCGAGATCGGCTCAGTCCTCGATTCGCACTGCGAGCCGCATTTCGCCGCTACTGGCAAACGACGGAAATGTCAGAACCAGCGGCAGAACGCAGCGCATGGAAAGCCGTCCTCAACAACGAATCCGGCGCGGCAGCCGCACTGATGGCGTGGGACCAGTTCGGCGACAAAGTTGAAGCGGAGGGTGAGCGGCGACTCGGCGAAATCCTTCAACATCCGGGACGAATCACCGAGCAGCTGCTGACTCTAAGAATGATCGAAACGCTGACCGTGCTCGACGTACTCCACTATCGAGAGCACATCTTCAAGCTCGGACAATACGACGAGGGACACGATCTGTTGTCACTGCAGCCGGTGTAAAGCTGCGGGAAACGGCTGCGAATCAGACAATGATTCTTAACCCAGAGCTTTGACGTTCCAGATTTCGTCAGCGTACTGACCGATCGTACGATCGCTGGAGAACCAGCCACTGGCGGCCGTGTTGAGAATGCTCATCGTATTCCAACGATCCTGATCCTGGTAAACATCATTCACTCGTTTCTGAGCGTCGATGAAACTTCGCAGATCAGCAATCGTCAACCAAGGATCATGCGGGTTTCGCAACCCAGCAGTGAGCATACTGAAAATGCCGGGCTGTGATTCGTTGAACATTCCGCCTTCAAGCAACTGCAGCACTCGCGTGATCTCAGAGTCGTTCGCAATGATCTCGTTCGGTCGATAGTCCTTGCGAGCTTCAGCGACGTCAGCAGCATTCAATCCAAACAGAAAGAAGTTCTCGTCACCAGCCTGCTCACGGATCTCGATGTTGGCACCGTCGAGAGTCCCAATCGTCAAAGCGCCATTCATCATGAACTTCATGTTGCCGGTGCCGGACGCTTCTTTCCCGGCCGTTGAAATCTGCTCGGACAGTTCTGCCGCCGGGCAAATGACTTCCATGGCCGAAACTCGATAGTTCGGAAGGAAGACGACTTTCAGAAGTTCATCAGCTCGCGAATCGTTGTTGATGACCTGCGAGACGTTGTTGATCAGGTGAACGATCAACTTTGCGACATGATACCCAGGCGCCGCTTTGCCACCGATCAGGATGCACCGAGGGACCATGCCTTCAGTCTTGCCTTCAAGAATTCGATCGTACAGATGGATTGCGTGCAGAACGTTGAGCAACTGTCGCTTGTACTCGTGAATTCGTTTGACCTGAACGTCAAACATGGCGGACTCGCTGAAATGCACGCCGGTCTCGCGAGTGACCAGTTGAATCAAACGGCGTTTGTTAGCCTGTTTGACCTCTCGCCACTTATCCCGAAACGCACTGTCTTCAGCGTACGGAGCGAGTTCGGAGATCCGGCTCAGGTCTTTCTGCCAGCCATCGCCGATCGTCTCGTTCAACACCTGCCGCAATCCTGGGTTGCAGTGGGCCAGCCAGCGTCGCTGAGTCACGCCGTTTGTTTTGTTGTTGAACTTGTCCGGCCAGAGCGAATTAAAATCGCCGAAGAGTCCCTGCTTAAGCAGCTCAGTGTGAAGGCCCGCCACTCCGTTCACAGAGAAGCTGCCAACGATGGCCAGGTAGGCCATGCGGATGTGCGGATGCTCGCCGTCTTCGACCAAAGACATGCGCGACAGGATCCCAGAATCATTCGGGAATTTCTCAGCGATCTGAGCCAGGAACCGCGAATTGATTTCGTAAATGATCTCGAGAAGCCGCGGCAGCAGGTGACTGAACAGGCCGACCGACCATCGTTCGAGCGCCTCAGGAAGCAATGTGTGGTTTGTGTAGGCCATGCATTGAGTTGTGATCGTCCACGCGTCGTCCCAGGACAATCCGTGTTCGTCCATCAGAAGCCGCATCAGCTCCGGGACGGCACACGCTGGGTGGGTGTCGTTCAGCTGGAAGCAGTTGCCCTTGCCGAAGTCAGCAAAGTCGTCGCCGTGTTTCGCGACCCATTGAGCAAGGACATCCTGCAGACTTGCCGAGACCAGAAAATACTGCTGCTTCAAACGAAGCTCTTTACCATTCTCGCTGGAGTCGTTCGGGTAGAGAACCATCGTGATCTGCTCAGCCTGATTCTTGGCCGCGACAGCTTCCGGGTAGCTTCCCGCGTTGAATTCTTCCAGATCGAACTCGTCCGTCGCACACGCCTTCCATAAACGAAGCGAGTTAACCGTGCCGTTTCTATAACCTGGAACTGGCATATCAAACGGGATTGCGAGCACGTCGTTGCCATTTGCCCATCGAACGCGTGGCGAACCATCCTGATCGCGATAGTGTTCCGTGTGTCCGTAAAAGTGAACTCGGCGAGCATCTTCTGCACGCTCGAGCTCCCACGGGTTGCCGTTCCTTAACCAGTGATCGGGATTCTCGACCTGCTGACCGTTCTCGATCTGCTGATGAAACATTCCGTATTCGTATCGCAAACCGTAGCCAACAACGGGCAGTTGAAGATTCGCGCAACTGTCGAGGAAGCATGCTGCCAATCGCCCCAGGCCACCGTTACCCAGTCCAGCGTCGTGCTCCTGCTCGGCGAGTTCTTCGAGCGTGACGCCAAAATCATGCAACGCCTTGTGAGCATCCTCGTCGAGATCAAGGTTTGCCACGGCGTTCGTCAACGATCGGCCGATCAGAAACTCCAGCGACAAGTAGTGAACCTTCTTCTGGTCGCTGGCCGCGAAGCGTGCGTGCGTCGTCCGCCAGTCTCGAATCAGCCGGTCTCTCACGGCGGTAGCGAGTGCCCGGTAGAGGTACTCGGGCGCGAATTTCGAATCGTCGTGCCCAAGCGTCAGCGCGAGATGCCTCGCAACTTCGCGATCGAGACTCCCCAGAACGGTCTGAGCCGCTTCGGGAGAAATTTCGGTGGTCGAGGGAAACGCATCCTGGTTGGGTGACGACTGTGTATCGACGCTTGCTGACATGAGAGAGTCTCTATAAATCAATTGGGTAGAGCTGTAGCGAATGTTCCGAAGATTCCGTAGACAACCGGAGTGATCACACCAAGCAGTCGCAAGTCGGGCTGCATGAAGCGAATCTTAGTTTGTGAGTCGCCCGCAGGCGGAAAATCGCTTGAGCAAATCCGAAACGAAATCGTCGGTCAACGCGTCGAGCCCTTCTTCCGCTCTGACCTCACCAGCGAACTCCGCCATTCGCTGCTCGTCCAGCACAAGTTCAGCCGCATCATCCGGTAAATGCTTGAGAACGGCCAGCTGTGCGGCGAGCAACTCGCCCGCTGCAGTCTTGCCTGCTTCGACTCCCGGCTGATGGTACGAATTAATGCCGAGCATGGCTCCGTAGTAGCCAACCGCCCGCTCGAACAGACCAATCAGTGCACCAAGCGTATGCTCGTTGAATCGTTCGACGGTGATCCTCATCGACGGTCGACCGGTCTCGGAAAGAGCCTTCGCCGTCCCTTCCTGAAACGCCATCAGGTAATCACCGGCCGTCACACCAGGTTCGACTTCCATCTCGTCGACTTCCGGATTCAGCACTCGCAGGAACATTGCAAAGAAGTCGCTGTAGCCGTCCCGCAACTGCTGAACGTAGGAGTGCTGGTCGGTCGAGCCTTTGTTGCCGAAGACCGAAATACCCTTCCCTTCTTTGCCGACGGACTCCATCACCAGCTGCTGCAGATACTTCGACATCAGACAGATCCGATCGCAATACGGCAGCACGACCATATTGCGAAGCGATTGATGCTCGACAACGTGGAACCATGCAGTTGCCAGCTTCAGCGCCGGATTGCTTTCCAGCGGTCCGCCTCGAGTCGCGTCGTCCATTTCCCGAGCGCCTGCCAGAAACGCGGCCGAGTCGAACCCGAGCAACGCTGCCGGAAGCAAACCAACGGCAGAAAACAACGACGTCCGGCCTCCGACCCAATCCCAGATCGCAAACCGCTTCAGCCATTCCGGGCCGGCCGTTTTCGAGTCGTCATCAGATTCTGGACCAGCGAGTTTATCGAGTGCGCTGCTTGGCTGTGTGACAGCGGCGGCGTGATCCTCAAATGAAAGCCCGGCTTTCTTGTAGGCCGCTTTGGCAAACTTCATTCCGTTTGCGGTTTCTTTCGTTCCGCCAGACTTCGAAACGATAACCGTCAGCGTCGAGTCCAATCCACCGGCGTGTTCGATGTCACCGAGCGTCCGCTGAAAACCAAACGGATCTGTGTTGTCGAAGAAAAACAAGTTGGGAGTGACACCGGGCACTCGGAGTGAATCGTAAAGCAGTTGTGGACCAAGCCCCGATCCACCAATGCCAATCCACAGAATATTGGTGAAGCGTCCTGAGAACACATCACGAGCAAACTCGTCGATACTTTGCTGCGTTTGCGTGATCGTCGTACCAAGATCACTCGGAGCCAGTTCAGGATTTCGCAACCAGTAGTGGCCGACCATCCGCCCTTCGTCGGTGTTCACTTTCTCGCCAGCCTCAACGGCAGTCATTTCGGCAACGGCCCTGTCGATGGCCTGCCGATACCGACTGGTCAGGTCAGACGGCAATTCCAAACGCGAAAAATCCAGTTCAACGCCGGCGGCATCCAGTCTGCTACTCATGGTCTGGTAACTCCTCCAATGTACTGCATCGATCGCGGCGGAACTCCGGCGCGACAACCGTCCTTGACAATGCTCGCAGTGTCTCCGTGAGTGAACGTGCCAGTGCCCCGGCAGCATGTAAACAGACGGACTTTTCGCTGGTCGGCTCTTAAGCCAACGACTCAGCGGGATTTGTAGCGGCATCCCGCGAGAACGTCACGACTCTCCGCGAAGAATATACGCGTAATGCGGTTCCAAATAGTAAGCAGATGTCGAATCGGTCGCCTGTACGTTACGTCGCCCCAGCGCACAATCGAGTTCTCGACTTGCGACAAGGGATTCCGTAACGTCGCGTGCGAAAAGCTTCCGGCCAACCACAGCATCGTCACCAGTGTCTTGCCCGCAGACAAATCACACCAAACGAAAATGGGGCGGGCCATTCGACACTTGCCGGGAAACACTGAACGATTCTGTCCGCAAGGCGTCCCACACGCCGAGTATGCCAGACCTGTGTCGGAGGTCTGGCCTTGCTCGGCGACTATGGCACCTGAAAGCTCTGAGCCAGATTAGAGCTTCCGGACAACTCCGACGACGACGCCCAGTACCGTCACATTTGCCGAGTGCACGGCCTTCCGGCTGGATGTCAAAGGTTCAAGCCGAACGCCCTTCGCGTCAGTAAAGTGTCGACGGATCATGGCATCACGACCGTTGACAAGTGCCAGGACGCTGTCGCCATCACGGCAGGTTTCCTGCTTGCGGACGACAACAAAATCGCCGTTTTCGATCCCGTCTTTTGAGAAGGTATCGTCGATGATTTTTACGCAAGCGTGATCACCCGTCCCAAAGACGTCCATGAAGTCGACAACTTCGCCGTCCTTCGCTGACTTCAGTGGCTTACCGGACGACACCTGACCAAGCATTGTAATGCTGGTCGCTCGTGTAGGCTTGTCTGCAAGCTGAATCGCCCGCGACATATGGGGCTCTCGTGAAATCAGCCCCTTCTTTTCGAGTGCCTTCAAGTGGCACATAACGCCGTTTGGAGAACGAATTCCAAACTCATTTCCGATTTCTCGAACCGTCGGGCCATACCCGCGGTTCAGGATCAGGTCCTTCAGAAATTCGAAAATATCCCGCTGCCGGGGAGTCAACGTCGCTAGCTTCGTAATCTCACTCATCGCGATGCCCTCGCATTAAAAGTCTTGAGTGCCTGGAACCACCAGCTACGTGCACTGAGTAAGCAACTGCCCTACGGTTGCCGCTCGACACAAGCGGGAGTCAGCGTTCGCAATATGCTGGCGCCAAGACACTACATGAAAAACGCACGGTACAGAACTCCACGCGACAGAGCAAGTGTCAAGGCATCTCAAAATGAGCTAACTGACTTGACGGCGAGCCTTTATGTACACAGTCGTCCTGGAGCCTGAACTGATCAGGGATCGGCAGAACGAACTGGCTCTCGCCCAAGCCGCGTCCCCTGTGAATCAGCGGCCAACACCTGCCGCACGCGTCTGGTGACGAAGCCAATCACAGGCAGGTTCCGTTAGCCCCTCGTGCCCACCATCGAAAATCACCACTGACGCAGTTCGCGTCGATTGATGAAAAGCGATCTCGCGCCCGAAAGCGGAAACGCTGCGAGCATCCAGAGGTGTGAATCCTTTGATGGGTTTACGAAGCGCGAGGTCACTCACGACGGAGTCGGGAATGCCATTCAATTCCTGAGCGCGAGCGATCACATTGAACGCCTTGAGCGAATGCGTGGTCGGCACTGAGCCGGAGTATCCATCATTGATCCCAGCACAAATCTGCAGCGGTATGTCGATGGCTCGATGCAAGTGATGAATGGGTGATCGATCTTTGTAGTCCGCGTCAATCGCCGGACTACTGCCTGGAGCGCCGCCGAGTGAACCCAGAATCATTCGTGCGTACCGCTGAGGTTTCCCGTCTTTAACGTGGAAGTCGTACCACGCCGACAGGTCGCTGATCCCCACCCAGGCCGACACGGCAGAAAACCGATCGGGATGATGACCAGCCATCAACATTGCCATGTGACCACCGCCGGAGGTCCCGGCCAGATAGATCCGCTTCGGATCGACGTTGAACTTCGCTGTCGCAAAATCAACAGCATCCAGAATGTCCTGACGAGCCCATTTCGAACCGCAGGCCTTTGGCGTCTGGTTCACACCGCGGAAGTTCGGATGAAGATAAATCCAGCCACGCTTCACAGCTTGAGCCTGCCATTTAGCGTTGTTCTGTGTGTAGTCGCCGCTCCAGGAGTGGAGAAAAACGAACAAGGGCGTTGGCTTGGCGCGTGCCTTCTCGGGTGCCCAGTAAAGAATCGGTTGGGACTCGCCGTCGAGCGAACTCTTCACTTCGACCTTAGTCAACTTCGGCAATGCCTTTGCCGGCTCCGGCTCCGCCGATGCAGCTGACGGAACAACGAATGCCACAACAACGATCAACGAACGAAGAA
>JBLFXD010000212.1:0-9414 GCA_047611045.1 Planctomycetaceae bacterium
TCAGGCCGATCGAGAACGAGATCGAGTAAAGGAAACGCATCGTTCGCATGGCCGAAGACTTTCTCACCGAAATGACGAACGATTACGTTTAGCCAAAGAACGTCGTCAATGCGTCAAAAGTTCGCGGGAGCTGACGGAGCAGCCGATCCCGGCTTCTTATCGAAGATCGTCCAGATCGTTGCCGTGTTGTTCAGTTCTTTGATCACGTTCTGCGCGGCGTCACGACGAGCTTCTGACTGCAGTTTGTTGTTGATCTTGTTCTGGACATCTTCGAACGGCACATAGCCAGCGTCGCGGCGTTCGACGACTTTGACCAGAACGAACGCCGAATCGGATTCTAGAGGTTGGCTGATCTTGCCGGCGGGAATTTCGAACAATGCTCGTTCGACTTTTTCATCCGCCAGGCTGCCCTGCTTCGTCCAGTCCCAGATTCCGCCAGTGTCGCGTTTTGGTCCGTCCGAAAACTGCTTGGCGACAGCGCCGAATTCCGTGCCGCTTCGCAGCGCGTCAATTGCTTGTTTCATACGAGCAAGCGCTGCCTCGCGACCGCCGTCGGGTGTGACATTGATCCGGATCTGCTGCCATTTGACGGCGGCTTCAATCGCGTACTGAGCTTTGTTCTGCTCGTACCAGTCCATCAATTCCTGACGGCTCAGCCGAGTCGCGTCCTTCGACTTTCGGCCGATGTAGAACATCGAGAGTTCTCGCGAGGCAAAGGCGTTGTTCAGGCTCTCCAGAGATGTTCCCTGTTCCGCAAGGATTCGCTCCAATTCGATCTTCGTTTCGACGTTGTAACGCTCCTTCAATTTGTCGACTTCCCGTTCGAACAGGCCGTTGACCTGTGTGGTCAACAGCTCGTACTGCTCTTCCTCAATGTCATCGCGAAGCGCCGAAATCAGCAGCGCTTTCTCGAGGTGCTGCGGCAGTTCCTGCTGAATGAGTTTGGCTCGGAGCCGGTTCAATTCCGAGGGAGTCAACTCAGCGGCAGCCTTCTCAAGATTTAAATTGTGCGGCTGCAGAACATCGTCAGCGAAAATCGGCAACGAATTGACCGTGGCAACAACCGTCGCACCGAACAGTTCAACCGGAGCGGTATCGCCGGAGTAATCGGTCAGTTGAATGCTCGAACCTTCGTACTCGGTCTTACCCATCGGAATACTGCTGGGAGCATCGCTGACGAGCGTCGTTCGAGGCGGGGCTTTTTCTTCCGATTTCGACGTGGTTTTCGTCAGTTTCGAGATGAAATTCGGCATCTTCGGCTTCTGGCAGCCGACGATGAGCGACAGGCAAAGCACAATTGCCATGCGGAAAGACATGGTTCTGCATCCATTCAGAACGGGTCGAGACCAGTTTTGCCGGGCGGATCAGGTGGGATTCTGAGAGCGCAGCACAGCCCGACGGGAGTGATCAAGTAGAAGGGACGCGGGTTATACTGTCAGTCAGAAAACGGCTGCAACATCTTTTTCAGCGTCTTCAGCAGCCGAGCCGGCGGAACATCCGGGTTCTTCATCAGGTAGCAGGCCTGTTTCTCGTCGACGATGCGGAACCGCTGCCCGACACGATTCTTCAGCAGATTCATGTATCGCCGCTCTTCGTAGGTCATCGTGATGAACCCGTCTTCCAGATTGATTCTCACGATGTGCCAGAGCCTCGCCAGGATCTGAACTTCCTGGTGAGCGACCAGCAGGACTGCTTCGGTCGGAATGGGGCCGAACCGGTCTCGCAGCTCGGCTTCGAAATCCCGCAGCTTTTCGACGGAGTCCAGCGAGGCCAGCCGTCGGTAAATCTCGATCTTCGCCTTCCCCGGCGGGACGTACGACGAGGGGAAGAACATCGAACCCGGAAGTTCGAGCGTGACGTGCTTTTGTCGCCGCAGCGGCTCTTTCTTCAACGTGCGCACGGCGTCTTCCAGGAGCTGACAGTAAAGCTCGTACCCGACGGTCGCGATGTGGCCACTTTGCTCGGTGCCCAGAATGTTGCCGGCGCCGCGGATTTCCAGGTCCCGCATCGCGATCTTGAAACCGGCACCCAGCTCGCTGAACTCCTCGATTGCCTTCATTCGTTTGGCGGCCGTGCTGGTCAGCGTCTTTCCCTCTTCGAGCAGCAGGTAACAGTACGCGCGATGTTTATACCGACCGACTCGGCCCCGCAGCTGATGCAGATCCGCCAGCCCGTAGTTGTCGGCCTGATGAATGAACATCGTGTTCGCATTGGGAATGTCGACTCCGCTTTCGACGATCGTCGTGCAGACCAGCACGTCTGTCTCGCCGCGGTCGAACCGCAGCATCGCCGCTTCCAAATCGTGAGGCGACATCTGTCCGTGAGCGACGTCGTAGCGTGCTTCGGGAACGATTTGTTCCAGCCGGGCCGCAATGTCATGAATGTTGTAAACGCGGTTGTGGACGAAGAAGACCTGCCCATTGCGGTTCAGCTCGCGAACGATCGACTGTCGGATGAGGTCGGCATCGAACCGGCAAATCCGAGTCGTCACCGCCACGCGTTCCTGCGGAGGCGTCGTCAGATTCGAGATATCCCGAATGCCCAACAGCGACAGATGCAGGGTTCGCGGAATCGGCGTCGCGCTGAGAGTCAGTACGTCGATTTCCAGTCGCAGATGCTTGAGCGCTTCTTTGACGTCGACACCGAACCGCTGCTCCTCGTCGATGACGACCAGCCCGAGATCCTTAAACCCGACGTCCTGCGAAACCAGGCGATGAGTCCCCACGACGAGGTCGACCGTTCCGGCTTTCAGCTCCTCGACGACTTTCTTCTGCTGCCCCTTCGTTTTGAATCGTGACAACGATCGGATCGAGATCGGAAACTCGGCCATTCGTTCACAGAGCGTTCGATAGTGCTGCTCAGCAAGGACGGTCGTCGGGACCAGGATCGCGACCTGCCGACCCGAGTCGATCATCTTGAACGCCGCCCGCATCGCGACTTCGGTTTTACCGTATCCAACGTCGCCGCAGATCAGTCGGTCCATTGGCCGTTCGCGTTCGAAGTCCTGCTTGCACTCGATGACCGCCGTTGTCTGGTCCGGCGTCGGCGTGTAAGGGAATGCCGCTTCGAACTCTTTCTGCCAATGCGAATCCGGCGGGCAGGCGACACCCGGCTTGGACGCTCGCGCGGCCTGCAGCCGGATCATGTCGGACGCCAGATCGATGATCGCGTCCGAAACCTTTTCCTTCTTCTTCGCCCACGACGAGCTGCCGACAAGAGACAGTTGCGGAGCCGTCTTCGCGCCGCCGACGTACTTCTGCACGAGATGAATCAGCGAGACCGGCACATAAACGCGCACGCCGTGCCGAAATTCAAGTTCAAGATGCTCTTCTAGCTGGTCGACATTCTCCATGACCTTCATGCCGTGGTACTTGCCGATGCCATGCGTCAGGTGGACGATCAAGTCGCCTTCGTTCAGCTCGATGAAGCTGTCGATCGCCCGGCTTTCGAACTTCGACTTCTTCTTCGCGATACGTCGGACGTCGGTCCTGTTGAACAGCTCGTGATCGCTGAGCACCACGACGCCTTGCGGCACTAGCCGAAACCCGCGTCCGACTCGGCCGATGCACAAAGCAACCCGCTCGGCCAGCTCCGGCACGCCCTCGTTCAGCAGCTCGGTCAGACGGTTCTGCTCGCCCTCGTTGTGGCAGGCGATCAGAACGCGTTCCTGTCGACCGACGACTTCTGCCAGTTCGTGGAGAACTTCAGCCCGCGGACCGGTGAAACGCTCGATCGACTCAATCTGGAGATGACACGACTTATCGAAACCGTCGGCGGCAATCGGAGCCACCTCGATCGTCGGCTTCAGCGTCAGCTTCGCCATGATCGCGTCGACGCTGAACAGACCGCGAGGATCCTTCATCCGCTCAAGGTACTGCCGACCTTCCGACACCAGATCACTCAACTCGCTGAGCACCGACCACGTCGCGTCAGGCAGAAAGTCGCACAACGATTCGCCGCCGAGATGGCTGTTCGCCGCCTGCTTACCCTTCGCGGTGATCGTTCTGGATCCGGAGCTGGTGTCAGCATCGTCGTCAGATTCAGCGTCGACCGGCGAGACGATTGCGATGTCGACCGACTTCAGGTTCTCGATCGTTCGCTGGCTCTCGGCCTCGAACTTGCGGATCGACTCGACTTCGGTGTCGAAAAATTCGATGCGGATCGGGTCTTCCGAATCGGGCGGGTACAGATCGAGGATCCCGCCGCGCACGGCGAACTCGCCCGGAAGCCGGATTCCGGTGACGCGTTCGAAGCCTCGATCGACCAGCCATTGTTGAAACGTCTCCTGGTCAAGCTCTTCGCCCGCTCGGATCGTGCGTGTTCCGGCCTGGATCTCGGCTCGCGACGGAGTCGGCTGAAGCAACGCCGCGATCGTCGTGACGACCAGCGATGGCGGATCGCTCCCCTGAAAGCGCCGCAGGATTCGGAGCCGGTGTCCGAACACGGAGTCCGTCACGTTGTGCTCGTCGGGCAGCGTGTCCCACGCCGGAAAGATGCTGGGAGGCTCACCCAGAAACGCTTCCATGTCGTCGGCGTAGTCGTCCAGATCGGCCTGCCGGGGAAGCACGACGAGTAAGGTTCCGGGACACCGTTTCGATAAGGCAGTCGAAGTCAGCGCGGACGCTGAGCCCCACGCTCCGTCAATCGTCCCGCTGTTGCCGGCTGTCAGAGCCGCCACCAGATCGTCGAAACCGGGATTACCTTCAAGGAGCGATACCAGATCGGTCAGTTCTTGCGGAGCCGTGTAAGTCGAGGTCGCCAACCTGAGTGAATCCTGCGAAATCGGTGCCGCTGCAGGCTCGCCCGGCGGTGAGGCTTGTGCACACTGCTGGGTGAACCAACGGTAGCATCCTCGCTATCTGCCATCGCCCAGAAGCGTCGTGCCTGCGAGCAAAGCTGTCAATCCAGTCTCGATTCGCCATCGGTCAGAACTCTACGTAACCACCTCATGACGAGAACCGTCTGATCCACTTTTCTCCGTGGCCACTGCGCTCTCGGCTTGATCCGACAGAAAGACTGTAGGGTGTGACCAGCGGGCCGAACGTGTATCGCGGTGTGCCGGCGCGGAAATCTGCGAGCAATCCTCGCGGCAGCAAACTCCGACAGTCGCCCGCGCTGGCACACCAGCCGTTTGATTAGCTCCGCTGGTCACACCCTACGGACAACTCGATCAAACAGGAGTCTCATCACAGAGCTTTCCGCGAGAGCCGCTTAGCCAGACGAGCGGTGTCGACCACGCAGCGGCGATGCACACCTCGAGACAGCAGGTCGGTTTCGTCGCGAGCTTCGATCTGGAACGTGACGTACGGCATCTCGCAGTTGATCACGCGAGCCGTGCACGTCACCTCGTGGCCCGGCAGTGTCCCTGCCAGATGCTCGACATCGACCTTCACTCCGAGGTTGGTTTCCCCCTCGTCCATCAGCGGAGTAATCGCCTTGCGAGCCGTCTGCTCCATAAACCCGATCAGCGTCGGAGTGCTCAACACAGCCGGCATCGGCGGCTCAGCAAACGTAATCGTGTGTTCCGAGCCAACGACAAAGCTGATCTCAGCAGACTCGCCAATACGTGGTGGTCGTTTCATGAGTTGATCCCAAAGTAGGGCCGGTTCCCACCGGCCGAAGCGTTCATCTCCAACATAACGGTCGGAAGGAGACCAGCTACAACGACTGATTCTGCGGGACCAGCTTGACGGGGTACGTGTTGCCTGAGGCGAACTGAGGGACGTAGATCGCTCCGTCCGAGGCGACGACCAGGTCGTGGGGGTGGCGGAAGAAGCCGCCTTGCTGCTGCATCGGTTGCAGCTTTCCGTCGGTGTAGACCGGAGAGGTGCCGCCGATGTTGGACACGATTTTGTAGTCGCTGTCCAGCACCGAGATGTAGCCGCGGCTTTCACGATCGGCAGGCCAGTTGTCCGCCAGGTGAGGCACAAACAGGTGGTCTCCCACGATCTGAATCATGCGTGGGTTGGACCCCGGCAGGCTGATCTCTTCGATGAGTTTGCCGTCGAGCGTCAGTCGTTTGATCGTTTGCTGATCGCTCATCGCGATGACCAGTTCAGACTCGCCCGGACCGCGTGAATCGATGACGCCTCCATGCGGTCCCCAGTGAGCGATTCCGCCTTCCGGTCCGCCGAAGCAGTTCAACAGTTTGCCGTCGCGGTCGTAGCGCAGGATGTAATCTTTGCCGTAGCCATCCAGTACGAAGAACTCGCCGTTGGGCAGGTGCAGTGTCCATGACGGTCGAAACTCTTTCTCGCTCGCGTATTTGCCCGTCGACCTGGGATACGTCAGCTCCATCAGAATCTCGCCGTCCAACGTGGTCTTGAAGACTCGGTTGAGGTTGAGATCCGTAATGAACAGCACTTCACGGTTCCCTTCTTTCACGATCTGAAGGCCGTGAGCCCCGGTGAAACGATTACCCCATTTGCCGACAAGCCGTCCTTCGCGGTTGTAAATGACGATGTTGTTCGCGGTGTGGTCGGTTAACAGAAAGATCCGGTCCTGCGAATCCGTCACCATCGCGCTGCAGTTTTTCACGGGAGTCTTCGCGTCAAGCACGCCCCAGCCAGCAACGGGACGATACTTAAATTCTCCCTGCCCCAGCGTGGGCATCCTGTCATCCGCCGAGCACAACCCGCCGACCCCGATCGCCGCCGAGCCTGACAGCAAAGTCTGGTAAATAAAGTCACGTCTTCGCAGCTTGTGGTCTGACATTGCTTCCTCGCGAGTTGGTTCCAGCCCATGTTTGCCACAGTGGCCGGATCAGTGACGTAGTCAAGATCCAGCTTACCTGACTGAGCCTTCGGCACCCAACCACAAGTGGTCGGACCACGCCGTGACAATACTCTGACAAAGGATTCGGCCAGTTTTTACTTTCTGTTTACGTGTGCGCCGTAGGTAGAATGAGGAACTCGCGTGTGAACCGTGAGTGTTCATCAAGGGCACTGCATCTGGGGGAGATTCCGATGAAGCAGCAGATCACGTCCCAATCAGTTGTTGCATATTCACAGTGTCCAAGGAAGGCTTTTTTAATTCTGAGTGGAGAGCCACAGACCTGCCAGCACGAATATGAGCAGATTCTGGAAGAACGCGCGTTGACCGCTCGAACAGATTACCTCGCAGGGCTGTCAAGCAAAGAGCAGACAAGTACGTGGCTCAATGCTGATGATAAAGGACGAACGACAGCAGTCTGCGCCGGTAATCTCGTCGCGACCTGCGATGCACTGATCACAAGTGACTCCTCAGCAAAGAAATCCGACGCGAGTCATGTGCCACATTTGGTCGTCGGAACGGCACGAGTTTCCAAAGAACAAAAACTCGCTTTAGCGTACGCAGGACACGTTGTCGGAAAACTCACACGACGCTTTCCCGAGTCCGGTTACATCGTGCCGCGGGATGGCGTACCGCAGTCGGTCAGGCTTTCTACTCTTTACTCCGTCGTCCGGTCGATCATTGCCAGCCTCAAGGTGTTTCTCAGCGAGCCCAACGGTGATCCACCTACGCTAACCCTCATCGATCATTGTTCAGTCTGCCCTTTTCGTATCCGGTGCCTGCGAGAGGCGGAGGAAACAAACCACCTCAGTCTTCTCGATCGCATGACTCCAAAGCTCGTTTCGCGATATGCCACAAAGGGTGTGTTCACGGTCAATCAGCTGTCGTACCTCTTCAAGCCCAGGCGTTATCGAAAACGATCTAACGCGATTCAGCCATTGTTCAACGTCACATTACAGGCGCTCGCCATTCGTACGGGCAAGACGTACTTGCACGAACCGCCAACCATTGAAGAACAGCCGGTGGAATGCTTCCTGGATATCGAAGGTATTCCGGATCAGGAGTTTCATTATCTTGTCGGGTTGCTGATCAAACGTGGAGATTCGATCACAATGCACGCGTTCTGGGCGGACACAATTGACGACGAACGTCGTGTCTTTCAGGAGTGCATTGATGCGTTACTTCATTTTCCCACTGCCCCGATCTATCACTACGGCAGCTACGAGCCTCGAGCCTTCACAAAGGCAGCGGCGAAGTATGAACTTGAATGTGCATCAGTGACTGACCGGTTCGTGAACGTCACGTCGTTGGTGTTTGGGAAGGTTTACTTCCCGACGCGGTCAAATCGCCTAAAGGATCTTGGCAGGCACCTGGGAGCCACTTGGACCGCGCCGGATGCTTCAGGATTGAGCAGCCTCGCCTGGAGATATCGATGGGAAGATACTGGTGAAGAACAGTACAAAGAAAAGCTCCTGATTTATAACCAGGAGGACTGCGACGCTTTGCGCGTGCTGACAGAGGAGCTTCAAGAACTTTCCAACGCAACAAACGAGCGTCCCGATGTCGATTTCGCCGCCGCGACCAAAAAGAGCACGACTGAAAAGGGGAAATCAGTCCACGACACATTCGACAGAATCCTCCAATCCGCGCACTTGAAGTATGAGCAGAAGCGTATTCGGCTACGTAGCGACAAACGCAAAGTTTCGCCCGTCAACCGGAAGCGTTCCACGAAACGTCCCGGTCGGAGCCGCAAATCCTTGCCGAGTCGGGCGGGTAAGGTGATCCGGGTACCCCGCAAGCGAAAATGTCAGCATTGCCCAGACCAGAAACTGCGACCGTCCAAGCGTCTTGTTGAGCACTCGTTACTCGATCTCACGTTTACAAGAAGCGGCTGTCGAACGATCGTCGTCAAGTACATTGGCAATCGGGCATTTTGCCCAGTCTGTACGCACTACTATCCACCTCCTGGGATAAACCGCCTTCGGAACCAAGTTTACGGACGTAACTTTCGTTGCTGGACAGCCTACGCCCGAATAGTCCTCCGTTTACCAATTCGTGTAATTTCGGATGTCTCGGCAACTCTATTCAACCAGCATATTCCTTCGGTAACTGTTTCCGACTTCGTCGCATCAATCGCACGTGAATACGCCAGCGTTGAACAGCTTATAGAAAGTCAGATTCTCGAATCTCCGGTGATGCACGTCGACGAGACGAAGATCAATATTCGTGGATTCAGCTACTACGCCTGGGTCTTGACGGATGGCGAGCACGTAGTCTTCAAGTTGAGCCCAACCCGTGAAATGACAATGATTCAGCCGCTGTTAGATAAGTTCGACGGCGTGTTGGTTAGCGACTTTTACGGTGGCTACGACGGAGTCGACTGTCGGCAGCAGAAATGCCTCGTTCACCTGATCAGAGACCTGAACGACGATCTATGGAAGAATCCGTTCAATGAAGAATACGAAGCCTTCGTTAGTGCTGTCCGGGATCTGCTTGTTCCCATCTTCACGGACGTTGGAGTTACTGTCAATTGTTGTGTTTGAGCGTTGGTTGGTTCAGGCGGCGTTTTCTTTGGATGGATTGTTTTCAGAGGAACGTTGCAGCTTCTTTTCTTTGAGCGTGTGTTCGTTTTCTCCGTCGATG
>JBLFXD010000213.1:0-9353 GCA_047611045.1 Planctomycetaceae bacterium
TTCCTTCAGCAGGATGACGTTCAGTTTGTCGCCATTGCCGACATTAAGCAGAAACGTCGCGGCGAGATCAAGAAGATCGCAGACGATCATCACGGCAATGAGAACTGCAAGATGTATCGCGACTTTCGCGAACTCCTGGACCGTAGCGATATCGATGCCGTGCTGATCGCCACGGGACCGAACTGGCACGCGACGGCGGCGATGACGGCGGCCAAGGCCGGCAAGGACATGTATTGCGAAAAGCCAGTCACCAAGAACATCAGCCAAAGTCTGATTCTGGCTGACACGATGCGGCGGACCGGACGAGTCTTCCAGGCCGGAACTCAGCGGCGGAACCTGCCACACTTTGCGTTTGCCTGTGAGCTGGCTCGGACCGGAAAGCTCGGCAAACTTCAGAAAGTTTATGCCCACCCGGCAGGCATGCAGGCCCTGATGAGCGGCTGGCTGGTTCCCGAAGTTGAACCGGACAAAGACGTCGTCGACTGGGACATGTATCTGGGGCCGGCGGCATGGCGACCGTTCAACAATAAACTGCTGGACGGGTTCAACTTTGAAAAGGGCGGCGGCTTCGTCGGAGCGTTCAGAGGCGGCGGAGTTCTGGAATGGGGTTCACATTGTGTCGACCTCTGCCAGTGGGCCGTCGACGATTGTTTGCCACCAGTTGAATACAACGCTCCGAAAGATGGCGAGCTGATGGCGCGTTACGAAAACGGCACGCAGCTGATCTTCCGCGAGAAGGGTTGGATTCCGTTGGGCTCGTGCCCCGTTCGCTTCGAAGGTGAAACCGGTTGGGTTGAAGCAGGCGACAGCGGCAAGATGGTTTTGAGTTCTCCGGAGTTGCTCGCGGGACGAGACGTCGAAGAAATCGGCGGCTACCCGGCGACGTTCCATGTCCGCGATTTCCTGGACTGTGTGAAGACTCGACGTCAGCCGAAAGGCAACGCTCAGGCCGCGTGCAACGCACACATCGCGTGCCACGCTGCCAACATCGCACTGACTCTCGATCGAAAGGTCAACTTCGACAACGCCACCAACACGTTCGTTAATGACGAGCAGGCAAATCGCCTGCGGTCCGAGGCTCTGCGGGAACCGTGGAGACTGTAACGCGGCGAGAATTGCTCGACGCATTGAGACAGGCTTCGCCTCATCCCTCCTCTTAATTACGGACTCAAATCATGAACCCTTCACAAAGTCGAAATATCAGTCGCTGCGTCATCCTTCTTGCCACCTTGATCGCCGTATCCGCGAACTCGGCCCGAGCCTTCGACGGGCCAGATACTTCGCCCGCAAAAGAAAAAGAGCTGCTGGCGGTGCTTCGCTCCGATGCGCCCGCCGCTGAAAAAGCCCTCGCCTGCAAAGGTCTGGCCATTTATGGATCCGCCGCGGCCGTTCCCGATCTGGCAAAGTTGCTGCCGAATCCTCAGTTGTCCTCCTGGGCCAGAATCTCGCTGGAAGCAATTCCCGGTGAGGAGTCCAACGAGGCGCTCCGGAACGCCGCTAACTCACTGAAAGGCCGACTGCAGGTCGGCATGATTAACTCGATCGGATTTCGTCGCGACGCAAAGGCTGTCGATTCTCTGACCGCCAAGCTGCAGGATGCCGATCCCGAAGTTGCGGCCGCTGCAGCCGTCGCGCTCGGGATCATCGGAAATTCAGATGCCACGAAAGCGCTTCGAGGCGCGCTGGCCGAGTCTCGCGCGAGCGTTCGATCAGCCGTTGCCGAAGGTTGCGTACTGTGCGCCGAACGGTTGCACGTCGGAGGCGACGCGGTCGCCGCAGCGGAGATTTACGACCAGGTCCGCAACGCGGAAGTGCCCATGCAACGGATCATCGAAGCAACTCGCGGGGCGATTCTCGCTCGCGGTCAGGGCGGCATCCCGCTGTTGATCGAGACGTTTCAGTCGAAGAACAACAAAATGTTCCAGCTTGCGTTGGGCACCGTTCGGGAGTTTCCCGGTGGCGATGTCGACAAGGCACTGGCCGCTGAACTCGCTGGCGCGACACCCGACCGAGCATCATTAGTGATCCAGGCAATGGCCGACCGACCCGATACGGTAGTACTTGCTGCAGTTTTGAAAGCTGCCGAACAGGGCAACAAACAAGTGCGACTTTCCGCCATCGACGCGCTCCGACGGGTGGGTGACGATTCGTGTCTCTCGACGCTGGTGAAGATCGCCGTCGACGACGACGCGGATCTGGCACGAACCGCGAATGAGACTCTGGCCGAACTGCCAGGCAAGCAGGTCGACGGAAAGATCGTCGGACTGCTGCCATCGTCAAAGGGGAAAACGTACCTGCTGCTGCTTCAGCTGATCGGTCAGCGACGAATCGAGGCTGTAGACGACGTGCTGAAAGCGCTCGAACATTCCGACGCTGGAGTTCGCAAAGCCGCGCTGATCGCGCTGGGAGAGACCGTCTCGCTCAAGAAACTATCGATTCTTGTTTCGCAGGTTGTCCGTCCGAAACATACGGAGGATGCAGCAGTCGCTCAGCAGGCACTGAAAGCCGCAGCAGTCCGCATGCCGGATCGTGAGGCGTGTGCGACTGAACTGGCCGCGGCCCTCAGTCGTGCGCCGGCCGCGACGAAAACGACGCTCCTGGAGATCCTCAAAGATGTTGGCGGTAACAAGGCGCTGCAGACACTGGCGACAGCAGCCAGCAGTAAAGACCCTCAGCTTCAGGACACCGGCAGTCGTTTACTCGGCACTTGGAACGGCCTTGCTGCGGCCCCTGTTCTGCTGGATCTGGCAAAGACCGGTCCAGAAGAAAAATACCGAGTCCGAGCGCTCCGCGGTTACCTTGGTCTGGCACGCAAATTTGCCATGCCCGACGCAGAGCGAGCGAAAATGTGCCGGAACGCGTTCAGCGCGACTCGCCGAATTTCCGAGCATAAGGTGACACTGGACGTGCTGAAGCTCCATCCGAGTGTCGAAGGACTGAAGCTGGCCATCAACGCCATGAAAGTTCCCGTTCTGAAAGCCGACGCAACCGCCGCCGCTTTGGTGATCGCGCAAAAAGTCGGAGGAAAAGGAGCCGACGTCAGCAAGCTTCTGTCAGGAGTCGGTCTCGACAAAGTCAAGCTGGAAATCGTGAAGGCCGAATACGGAGCCGGAGCGAAACAGCGGGACGTCACCGCGGTGCTCCGCAAACGCGGCAGCGACTTACCACTCATCACGCTGGCGGCAGCCAGTTATAACGCCAGCTTCGGCGGCGACCCTGCGCCGGGAGTCACCAAGCAACTGAAAATCCAGTACCGCATCAACGGCAAATCAGGCGAGGCATCCTTCGCAGAGAATGCACTGATTATTCTTCCGATGCCCAAGTAGATCGAAGCCTCGATGCCCAAGTAGATCGAAGCCGTTCAGGACATCGACCATGAAACGCCTTGTCGCAATCACTCTGGTTTTAACGTTTGCCCAATGTGTGGACGTGGCTGCTGATCCGCCGAAGCCAGAGCGGTTCGCGCGGCGATGGATCTATTCGAATCCCGGTTTCGATTTGCGAAAGGACGATCAGGCCGAGCAACTGCTCGAACTGATCGCGCGGGCGAAGCAGGCTGGCTACAACGGGCTCACCGTTCGCACTGGCCGGCTTGCGAAGTTCGAGTATCTGCCGCCCGCCGTCTACTACCGAAACGCCGAACGGGTTCGCAAAGCGGCCGAAGCGGCAAACATCGAACTGATTCCGCTGGCCATGCGGATCAACGGGTACTCCAACGGAACGCTGGCGAACAACCCGAACCTGGCGGAAGGCATGCCCGTTCGCGACTGCGTGTTCCAGGTGCAGGACGGGCAGGCGATGGTCGCCGAATCTCAGAACCTGCTGCCGTTCGGGGACTTCGAAAACTTTTCGCAACCCGATCGCCCGGACGGGTGGGGCTTCGTCGACGCCCCAGGAAAAGTGAGCTTCGAAGATCGCGAAGTCCGACATTCAGGGGGCGCCTCGCTGCGTATGGAAAACTTCGCCACCGCCACGGAGCACGGAAATGGCCGCGTCTTCAAAAAGCTGATCCTCAAACCGTGGCATCAGTACCACGTGAAAGTCTGGATCAAAACAGAGAACGTGAAGTCACCAGGGATGATCTGGGTCCGGGCTCACGGAGACGTGTCTCAGCAGAAACGGTCTAACCTGCATCGCGCGAACTGGGACGTGCGGCCGACTCAGGACTGGCAACTGCATCACGCGGTTTTCAACACTCAGCACAACAGCGAAGTCTGGATGTACATCGGCGGCTGGCAGCCGGGTAGCGGGAAGATCTGGCTGGACGATATCAGCCTGCACGAAGTGGCGGGCATCAACCTGCTGCGCCGCAAAGGGGGCCCGGTTCGCGTCACCAGCGAAGACGGTTCCGTCGAGTACGAAGAGGGCCGCGACTTTCAGCGGTGGGAGTATCCGCAGATGGGCCGTGTTCGATGGCCTGGTTTTTACGCAGTGGCCCACCCCGAACCACCCATCGTCCTGACTGAGCAGTCCCGCATTCGTGACGGTCAGAAGCTGAAGGTTTCGTTCTACCACGCGGTCGACCACTTCGGTGGCGGCGGCATGCACGCGTGCCTGTCGCACGACGAAGTGTTCGACTGCCTGGAGCGGCACTTGAAACTCGTGAAGAAGGTCTGGCAACCGCGGACGTACTTCATGATTCAGGACGAGGTCCGATTCGCCGGCTGGTGCGAACTTTGCAACCGGTCCGGAGTCACGACGGGACAGCTTCTCGCAGAGTGCACTCACCGCTGCACGGACATCATTCGCCGCGTTGATCCGGAAGCCGAAATCGTCAACTGAGCGACATGTTCGATCCCAACCACAACGCGGTCGACAACTACTGGCTCAACCGCGGCACGATGAAGGGATCATGGGAGGGAGTCGACAAGGACGTCACCATCACCATCAGCAACTGGAACCGCGGCCGCATGGTTCCTTCGCTCAAATTTTTCTCCGAACGCGGCCACCGTCAGATCCTCGCCACTTACTATGACGCTGGGAACTGGAAGCAAGGCACCCAGAAGTGGCTGACCGCCGCCGAGGGAGTCCCCGGCATCGACGGAATCATGTACACAACCTGGAGCAACGACTACCGCCACCTGGAAGAGTTCATGCAGATCGTTCGGTAGATATTTCCTCAGTCATCCGGGCGAATCAGACGAACGGCGAGGCGGTTTCGCCAGCAAGCAGAGCCGCCCCGATTGGGGTTTTGGTGTTTGTACATGATCAATTTCACAAGGCGATGCCTTGGGCTGTCAGAGAGTTCGCCCGTTGGGCCGAACACGCATGACCGACGTAATTATGTATAAACGACACGCTCTCAGCTCCCTCTTAACCAGTTGAAGCCAACACCGGTAAACACGCAACCCGTGATGATTCCGCGCACGGCTCGGCCATTTCCATCGATCAGAGAGAAGACTGAGAATCCGGCGATGACGAGTCCAAGGATCATCGCCAACGGACCCATGATCTTCTTCCAGACGGGGCCGGATGATTCAGCAGTCTTCTTCTTCGATTTTTTCGACGTGCCGGACTTCTTCGGTCGTCTGCGGGCCGGGGCGGGAGCAGGTTCCTCATCGTAGTCGTCCCACTCTTCGTCTTCGGCATCTGGATCCGGAACGTTGATCTTCGTGCCGCAGTCCTTACACGTGACGCCTCGTCCTGCGAGTTAGTCCTTCACTCGATACTCCCGCGAACAATCGGGACACTCGAATTCAATCGTCATACGCACTCCCAAGGCTGAGTGGCGGCCACAAAACTCTGCAACGTATTCGTTGTGACAAGTGATTCGGGTTCCGGAACTTTCTCGATCAGCGATTTCGCTTTCACTGGACCATGCAATTCCCAGACGATTCCTTCTCCGGTACCGTCGGCACGAAAACGAATCATCGGTTCTTCGTGGTATCGATTCAGCGACTGAATGGTCGCTCGTAATCGGTGCCTACTGTCACTGAAAGGTTGAGGTGCCAGCGGGTCATCAATACGTTGCGGCCAGCCATCTTCTTCGAAGGCGGCCAGCACGACTTCCTGAGCAGGAGCTTTCAAGCGGAACCGTTTCAGCAATGTCTGTCCAGCACGTAATTCTCGAACCGCTGCAATCCACGTGGGCTTCGGGACCGCTTCCAAATTCGATTTCGCACCCGGCGTTCCCAAGGAAACCACATCACGCGAATACTCCGGCAGAACACCAGTGAGCTCACGAGCCAGACGGATACCGATGTCTGTCAGAACGAAACACAGATCATCTGTTTCGACCATTGTGTGAGTTGGTCGATAGGTCCGACGTCTCGGCAATGTTTGGACAACTTCCGAGTCCGACAAACCCACTGGCTCTTCGAGTGCCATTTCGACAAGCCCCTCCAGCACCAGCCACCGAATGGCGGCCGTATCCAGACTGAGCCGATGGAGTTCCGACAACTCGACGTCAAAGTCCAACAGGGAACGGCCGGAGAACTGGGCAAAGTCGGCGGCATGCAGAAGAGTCGCCAGAGCTTTAGCAATGGCCCCTCGACAGGAAACTGGCCCACCGATGACACGAGAAAGCAGCAATCCATCCGAATGCATGGTGAGGCCCTTTCACACAAGTTCAGACACAGGAACGTGTCAGGAAATGCAGAAAAGGCACGATACTTCCCGTAAGATCACCATGCAACGATTTGACCAGTACGTCGTCGAAGTTTCACAGTATTCATCACCACCGTGCTGCTGAAAAACGCATCGGTTTTAATCGTTAGTGACGCAGACGATGGCTGGAATCGCTGGGGCACGTCCCAGCCCTGTCACGTCGGCGGCCTCATCACCTGCAACCCGATGCGTGGCAGAACGAAACGACCAGCCAGAAACACTCCGGCTCCAATGGCAAAGCCAACCAGCCCCAGCAACTTGCGAGTGCCGCGATCGTTATTCTTCATGCCGCCCGTCGAGGCAATGATTCCCATGGCCGATCCAATGCCAGCGACGAGCGAAACAAACACCAGCATCCACCCGACGACGGTCATCCGCGACACATCAAATTCATAGACCGACCCGTCCGGCGAACTGGCTGCCGCCTTGCCTTTTTTCCGGGCCTGCTTCTGGGCAGCACTGCTGGATCGCCGTCGTACGGGAGTCGGTTCAGGTTCCGGGGCATAGTCGTCCCACTCGTCGCCGTACTCATCGTCCGCCGCATCCTGGTCGGGGATGGAGATCTTCTCACCACAGCCCTTACAGGTCACGTTTCTGCCTGCGAGTTCATCTTTGACCCGATATTCCCGCGAGCAGTCTGGACACTCGAATTCAATCGTTATGTTGAAATCCCGAAAGCGCGGCTTGCATGCCCCCGGCCTGGCAGGACTATTCAAAAAGTGACTCAGACAACTCGTTTCGAGTTGTCTGAGTGGCAACGCCAGGAGAGGCGAACGGCACGAATCGTCGCCATGGCCACTCAATACTTTTGCACAGTAACCAGGCAGGTAATACTACGGATTGTCTGGCCAACCTGCGACCTACCCGTTCCGCCCGAGCAGCCAGACGTCGCCTACGTCACCAAAGCTCAAACTGTCATTTGCCTCTTGTGCTCACGCACCCAGACAACCGTTCCGGATTGTCTGGGCCACCCTGCGGAACCGCACTCCCATCCATGTGAAACTGCAACTTCTGATCTCTCGATACGAATGTTCGAAAAGTGGGCTTCACCGATCTCGGGATGTCGTCCCGAATTAGTCTACTTTGACTTCGAATTCCCACTGAATATGTTCAATTGCACGCTCAACATCGCCAAAGCACAGGTCGTTCAGTTCGTTTCCATGCTCATCGAAATAGAGGACGTAAGCTGAAGGGTCTTCGTCGAATTGAACCACACGCAATCGAACGATTTGTGCCGAAACATCCGAGCTCCCACGGATATGGCGTGTATGCCCTCTCCCACACTTTTCAGCAGCAAGACGGATCTCTTTAAGTACGTTCATGTCAAGGACGACCAATCGCTATTGAAGAAGTGTGAATGTGCTTTCGATGATATGACCGCCCAAGTCTGCAGGAACATCGTATGCTTCAAAATGGATATGTTGTTGTAAAGGGTCCTTAAGTTCGCGCGTCCCAAGACGCACTTGCCTCATGCCATCCGCCGAAACGTATCTTCCGTTTGCCAGTGAATTGTATCCGGGACCTAGAAATGTTTCTGCACCGTCAAGAGCCTCATCGACTGATGCGATGCCGCCGTCGACATGTTTGTACGAGTTGTGAACCAGCACTGCGTCGGAAGAAACGAAATAGACGTGCTCCGTGTTGACTTCAAGATTGAAGACGGCATCCGCGACGCGTGGGCTGCTTGCGGTGACGGCGAGCAAGTTGCCGTTTTCGGTTCTCAGACGTTCGCCGCTTTGCAGTTCGCCAGCTGGGATGAATGCCTGGCGGTCTTCGCTCCAGAAGGGGTGGTTGTCGGTGGTGCCGATGGGCTGGTCGAGGCCGGCGACGTAGAGGTTGATCACGTTGCCGGCGGAGTGTGAGAACGTTCCGGTGACGATCTGGCCGGGGCCTTTGGCGAGTGGCGGAGCTCGACCAATGTTGACGACTTTTGCCGGTCCGGATGCTCCCATTTCTTCGAGATCGAGATGAATCGTCGTGCCCGCGTAGGCGTTGTGCGAAACGACCCATTCATGAGGTCGAAGCAGTTCGATTTTCAGAACTGAATCGTCGGCTTTCTTCATTTCGAGCTGGAGATGTCGCCAGGATGGATCCGGTTCAATGGCCTGACGACGTTCCAGGTCGGTGACTTCAGGGTTGTGAGCCAGTACCCGTTCGCCAATGCGAATGTCTCGGATCGACTTCGTAACGTAAGGTGACTGCTGAGTTGCACTCACTTGTGCCGCCGCGACCGCCTTGTCCGGTGGTGCGGAATTCTCACTGTTCACGAAGTGCCAGCCGAACAGGCCGCTGACGGCAAGACACCCCATCAACCACACTGTCGCCAGCGTGCTGGAACCGCGGCGTTGAGATACCGACTTACTAACGGTCGATCGAGTACTCATTGGTTCGGTCTCCTGCTGAATGGCTGCGACGGTTGGTTTCGACGGTCTTTCGAGGACGGAAATCGGCACTTCAGACTCTGTAGTTGCAGCGACTTGATCGTCCGGTGCTGTCACTGAATTAGCTGGTTGTGGGAATTCGTTACCTGGAACGCCGGACGTTTCATCCAGCAACGAGACTGGCGACGGTTGCCAATTCTGCTCCGTATGCTGGGAAACTTCCTGGCGTTGTCCAGTGACGGGTTCAGAGAAGAGTCTGTCACACAATTCATCCAGTTCGTCGGCCTTCAGCCTGGGCAACGATCTCTTCGAAACGCTTCCTTCGAGCAGACGATGTGGATCGGTCGACCAGGTGTCGAGCGAATT
>JBLFXD010000214.1:0-9321 GCA_047611045.1 Planctomycetaceae bacterium
TATACCGAATTCGCGAAAGCAGCCTGATCTACAATCTATTTCCTACCAGGAAATCCATTTCATCAGGCCAGCCTCGTACAGTGCGGTCCGAGACGGAGCGGCATTGCACAACTTGATCGGCGAGCCGAGGGCGTGAGCCGTCGGGTTTCTCCACCTTCAGGGGATCACCCGAGGGCTTACGCCCACGGCTCGCCAGGACCCCCGCCACGCGGTCTGCCCGTGATTCTCACGCCAGATTGAGTCGTATCGGCAGATCCTGATACAGTGGCGGGCCGCAGGGTTGCTCCGACGTGTGCGACGGACACGGCCAGTGGCACGCGCGAGTCGCAATGGCTCTTTGTTTTGGAAGTTAGTCTCGATACACGATCGCTCTTCAAGGAACTGCATGATTCTCCTTCGCTTGATTCTGTTGGCTGCCCTGGCCGGGACGATTGGTGGCAGTGTTTGCGTTCAGGTCGTTTGCGCACAGGTCGTCGCTGAAGAGTCATCGCTCCACGTGACGCCGAATCCGGTTCGGCTGAACTCGGCGAACCGGCGGCAACAGATCCTTGTGACAGCGCTGCGAGACGGCCGTGAAATTGACGTCACGCGCACGGCCACTGTTCAACTCGCCACGGAGAGCACAGCGGCGGTCACCGGCTCGGTGTTGTCGGCAATGGCGGATGGCAAGACGGAAGTCATCGTGCGTTTCGGAGACGACACGCTGCGAGTTCCGGTTGTCGTTGATGGAGCGTCATCGGCTCATCCGGTCCATTTTGTGAATGATGTCGTGCCGCTGTTTTCGAAACTCGGCTGCAACAGCGGCGGGTGTCACGGCAAGGCTTCGGGGCAGAATGGGTTTAAGCTGTCGGTGTTCGGCTTCGACCCCCACGCGGACTATTCGGCACTCAGTCGAGAATCTCGCGGCCGGCGAGTTTTCACCGGCGATCCGGAACACAGCCTGCTCATTCTCAAGGCCATCGGAGTAACCGCTCACGGCGGCGGACGGCGTTGCACACCGGACTCTCCTGATCACAAGCTGCTCAGCAATTGGATTCGTCAGGGAGTGCCCTGGGGCGACGACTCGGCACCGACCGTCACTTCGGTTCGCGTTGAGCCTGCCGACCGAGTTCTTGGACGCTCGGCCGATCAGCAGTTGCTGGTCACCGCGGTTTACTCGGACGGCTCGACGCGCGACGTGACGGACGCGGCGGCGTACAGCACGAACTCGCCGGTCATCGCGGACGTCGATCCCGGCGGACTCGTTCACACCGGCACGGTTCCAGGCCCGGCGGCGATTACTGTCAATTATATGGGACAGGTCGCGGCCTCCCGGATTCTCGTTCCGCAGAGTGTCCCGGAAGGCTCATTCCCCGAACTGCCTGCCAACCCGATCGACCACATGGTCTGGCGAGAGCTGCAGCGGCTGGGGATTCTCCCGTCGGAACGCTGTGACGATTCGACATTTCTAAGGCGAACCAGTCTTCGCGTCCTCGGTCGTTTGCCGAGTTCCGACGAAGTCCGAGCGTTCCTCGCTGACGACTCGTCGGACAAACGCAGCCGAATGATCGATGCATCACTTGACCGTGAAGAGTTCGCCGATTTCCAGGCACTCAAATGGGCAGACATTCTGCTCGTCGATCGCGTTTCTCTGGGCGAACGTGGGGCGTACGAATTTCATCAGTGGCTGCGGAAGCAGATCGCGGACAACCGACCATACGACGATTGGGTGCGTGAGTTGCTGACTGCAACAGGCGTTTCCGGCAAGTACGGGCCGGTGAATTTTTACCGCGCAATGCGGACTCCGGACGAACTCACGCGAGGAGTCAGTCAGGCGTTCCTGGGAATCCGCATGGACTGCGCTCAGTGCCACCATCATCCGTTTGAGAAGTGGGGGCAGGAAGACTTCTACGGGCTGGCCGGTTTCTTCAACGGGCTCCAACAGAAGAAACTGTCGGGCACTCGCGAGTTGGTTTTTCACGCCGGCTACCGTCCGACGAAAATGCCGCAAACTGACAACGTCGTTGTCACTCGTCCGCCCGGCGGAGAACCGATCGACACGACGGCCGCCGACCCGCGCGTGCAACTGGCCGATTGGATGACTGCTCCGGAAAATCCGATGTTCGCCAGGCTCGTCGCTAACCGTCTGTGGAAACAGTTCCTGGGACGCGGACTCGTCGACCCGGTCGACGATCTTCGGTCAACGAATCCCGCTTCCAACGAGTCACTGCTGAATTATCTGACTGCGCAGGTCATCAAAAACAAGTTCGACCTGAAGTCGGTCATGCGGCTGATCCTGAACTCGCAGACGTACCAGCTCTCTAGCAAAGCCAACGAGTCCAACCACCGCGACGAACAGAATTTCTCGCACTACCTGGAAGAACGCCTCCCGGCTGAAGTGCTTCTCGACGCGATCTGCGACGTGACGGACGTCCGGGAAAACTTCCCCGGCATGCCGGCCGGAACGCGAGCGATCCAGGTGTGGGACAACCGCTTCCCGTCGTACTTCCTGGACACGTTTGGCCGTTCTGCTCGGCAGTCGCCGTGCGAGTGCGGAAAGTCCGGAGCGCCGACCATGTCGCAAGCCCTCCACCTGATGAATGCTCCTGAGATCTCCGCCAAGCTTTCCGCGAAGCAAGGTCGACTGGCAACACTTCTGGCAAATGAATCGTCGCCCGACGACATCCTTAACGAATTAGCTCTCGCCGCGTGGGCCCGACTGCCCAATGATCGAGAGCGAAAAGCGGCTACAAAAATCTTCGCTCAAAGTGACAGACGTCAGGCGTCCGAAGATCTGTTGTGGGCGATGCTCAATTCTTATGACTTTCTTTTTGTCCGATGAGGCCAGCATGAACTTGCGTGGTAACACTTTTTCCCGACGCGAAATGTTGAAACTCGGCTCGATCGCCGGGCTGAGCATGGCGGAGATTCTGCATCTTCAACAGGTCGCTCCCGCTAAGGATGCCGGCTCGCGCGACGATATTAACTGCATCTTCCTCTTTATCGTCGGAGGCATGCCACATCAGGATATGTGGGATTTGAAACCGAACGCGCCGCAGGGAATTCGCGGCGACTTCGATCCAATCAGCACGCCGGTTCCTGGGATTCAATTGGGGGATGTGATTCCTCAAACGGCGACCGTCGCTGACAAGTTCGCGATTCTGCGAAGCATGACTCATTCGGACTCCGACCACGGTCGCGGCTTTCACACAATGATGACCGGAAAGAAACCGGGGCCGGGGGACTTCAACGGGAACAACAAAAACAACAACGATCATCCGTGCGTCGGTTCGATGGTCGCGAAACTCGGCAAACCCGGAGCGTTGCCGCCGTACATCTCGCTGCCGAACTTTCTCAACAGCGGCGGCCCGTCCTTCCTGGGACCGAGCTACGGCCCGTTCACGATCGAAGCTGATCCCGCCGCGCCCGAGTTCGCCGTGCGGGACATCACGCTGCCAACATCGGTAACCGATGACCGCAGCCGCCGTCGGCAGGACGCACTCAAGGCGTTCAACCAGTTCGAAGCCGGAGCGGAGCGAGCGGGCCGTCAGGTCCAGGCTCTTGACCAGTTCTACCAGAAGGCCGCGAATCTGATGACTTCGCAGAAGGCCAAAGAAGCTTTCGACATCACGCGCGAACCTGAAGCGATGCGCGAAAAGTACGGCATGTCGAGCATCGGGCAATGTTGTCTGCTCGCCCGGCGAATGGTCGAAGCCGGCTGCCGTTTCGTAAGTGTCGAGAACGGTCATTGGGACACGCATCGCAAGAACACGTACAGCCTTCGTGAGTTGCTCTGCCCCTCGTTTGATCAGGCCGTGCCGGCATTGCTCAATGATCTTTCAGATCGAGGCATGCTGGAAAAAACGCTCGTCGTCATCAGCACGGAATTCGGCAGAACTCCACGGATCAATGACCTGCTCGGAAGAGACCACTGGCCGAACGCGTTTTCGATCGTCATGGCCGGAGCGGGCATCCAGGGCGGGCAGGTCATCGGAGCCACCGACAAGATCGCTGGTGAAGTTGCCGACCGACCGATCACTGCTCCCGACATGGCCGCCACGATTCTCTACGCCTTGGGAATCGACCACGAACAAGTGCTGCACACTCCGCTGGGCCGGCCGGTCGCTCTGGCCGATGGCGGACGTCCTGTTTACGAGTTATTCAGCTAGACCATTTTCATGGTTTCTTTGCAGGAGCCTGAACGCTGAAAGGCCTTTGTTTCCCTGGTGGCCCTTCTGCAGGGCACTGAAAACCAATTCGGAAAGTGCGCAATCCGGCAGGGCTGACGATTTTCAACCACGAAAAACGCTAAATACACGAAAGCCAATGCTGAATTTCTTTTCGTGTATTCAGTGTCTTTCGTGGTTCAATCTTTTGCTGCATATCAAGAGGGTTGGCACTTTGGAGAGCTCCATGATCAACTTGAGAAGGTTGCCCGTCGGATTCGCCCTGACTGTATCGCTCATCTTTGTTTTTAGTGGCAGCGTTTTCGCTCAGCCAAAGCCGGGCTATACACCTTCCACCACGCATATCTTTCCGGCTGGTGGTCAGCGAGGGACGACTGTCAAAGTGCGGGTCGGTGCTGAGTGCATTCCTCCGGGCACCGACTTTCTAACGACGGGAGAAGGTCTTTCAAAGGGCGGGCGACTGACCGAGCAGGTTTTCGCGGAAGGCGAGAAATCGCCGAAACGCGAGCCGACGATTACGCCGATCACCTACCCGCGCGAGTGGGCATCCGAGTTGACGATCGACGGTGAAGCACCGCTCGGGCCGGCTTACTGGCGTTTGAACTGTGCCCAGGGCGGCACTCGCTCGCGTCCGTTTTTGATTGGTGACCTGCCGGAGTTCATCGAAACCGAGTCAAACTCGACCATCGATAAAGCCGAGCAGGTGAAGCTGCCGGTGACTCTCAACGGCCAGATTTTCGGCGAGCGTGATGTCGACTGTTTTCGTTTCACCGCTGAAGCCGGGCAGGTGATTTCCTGCGAGGTGATTGCCGGGCGAATCGGCTCGCGGCTGGATCCGGTGGTTGAGCTGCTCGATTCGACCGGTCGAAAAGTCGACGCCCAGCTGGCTCATGTCGGCACCGATCCGGTGCTCGTCTTCTGGTCGAAATCCACCGCCGAGTATGTCCTGCGAATTGCGAATGTGACGTTCGGCGGAGACCTCTCGCACGTCTACCGAATCAACATCCGCCCCGAACCGTTTCCGCGACTCGTTCTACCGGGCGGCGTCGCGCGATCGACTCTCGCTTCGAACGACCTTCTGGTTCATTCCTTAACGGGTGAGCGTGGCGATCAGGCTGAGGCCCTCGGCCTGTTCCTTCCCGAGCAAGCCGCCACCAAGAGCCGCTGGACGGTCTTCGACACACTGGCTGGACCCTTGACGCTGAGTGTGGATGACCATTCCACGAGCGTCGAACACGAGCCGAACGATGATCGGACTGAGCCGCAGGGCATTGCCGCCCCGTCTGTTCTTTACGGTCAGTTTGGCGCAGCCAGCGACCGGGACTGCTTCAAGGTCGCTGCAAAGAAAGGTGAGCGTCTCAGGTTTGAAGCGTCAGCGTGGCCGCCAGGAACGCCGACTCTTCCGGTCGTCGCAATCGTCGCGGCCGACGGGAAGGTTCTCAAAGAAAGTCGAGCGGTTTCGGCAGACGATGGCGTCGCTCGCGTGGTGTGGACGGCGAAGAACGACGGCGACGTCGTTGTCCAACTGCAGGATCTTCGACACGGAGCACGCGGCGGATCGGAGTTTGCCTGGCGGGTGGTGATCGAACCGGACGAACCGGATTTCGCTCTCGAAGCCGCGACGGATTCGCTGATCGTCACGCAGGGCAAGTCGTCGACGTTCGAAGTCAAAGCTCGTCGCGACGGCGGACTCGCTGAGCCGATCGAATTGACATTCGAAGGTTTGCCGGACGGCGTCACGGTCGAGGCATCCGTCATCCCCAAAGGCAAGTCGTCAGCGAAAGTGAAAGTTACCGCCACCGAGGACGTTGCATCCGCAAGTTTCCCTCTGCGGGTTGTCGGCAAGGCAACTTCCGGGGAAACGACGATTGAACGAGTCGCCAGCTTCCGGCATCTGGGTGTGGATGCTGAGGGAGTCTCGGTTGGTTCTCCGACGACCGAAACGCTGCATCTCTCGGTGCAGCACAAGCCGTTGTTTCGGTTGTTCTGCGAAGAGGCTTACCTGTACGCGCACCGCGGTTCGGTCTTTCCCTACCCGATGGAAGTCGAACGGCTCAACGGCTTCGACGGACTGATTCGAATTCAGCAGGGAGACCGGCAAAATCGGGACATGGACGGCGTCGAAATGATTGACACCGTTATCAAGCCGGGGGAAACGACAACGATCCTGCCCATTCACCTGCCCGAAACAATGGCCATCAATGTGCAGTCTCAGACGCAGTTGTATTCCCAGGCCTGGGCGAGCTTCACCGACCCGCAGGGGAAAGAACAATCGGTGCTCGTGCTGGCAGAAAAACGCAACATGCTCCGCTCGATGCCGCCGGTTGTGAAACTGAAATCGGTCGACGAATCCATCTCCGCTGCCCTGGGAGAAACCGTTACCTGCCGACTCCGTCTCCAGAGAACGTCCAATTTCGACGGCCCGATGAAGGTCGAGTTGATTAACCAGCTGCCGGATTCGTGCGTCGAAGTGGGCACCGCCAGGTTCGACGCCGGCGCCACCGAAACAACCGTCCCTGTCAAAGTAGCCTCATCAAACGACGACGGCCCGATCACGCTTCGCTTTCGAGCAACCGGTCAGCTGCACGATCGGATTCTGATTTCCGAAACGGAAGTGACGCTGAATATCGAGTAGAGAGGCTTCAACTTTGCTCGTCAACGAGCGGGATGGCTCGCGCCGGCTATGGCCGTTTCATTCACAGAAAAATGCAGTAGACGAGGCCTGACGACACAAGCGGGTTCCGGCTGCCTGGGACCGTGCTTCTGGTGACGGCCGTTCCGCTGGCGTCTGCGGCCTGGTCAACGTTCGCTTGAAGACGGCTTGTTCGATCGCTCGCGCATGTCGGCTTCCCAATTGAGAGATTGAATGATGACTCGACTCACGGCTCTTGTCCTCGCGTTGCTCGTAACGAGTTTCTGTTCAGCCGGAGAACGCCCGAACATTCTGTTGATCGTTTCGGAGGACAACGGGCCTGAAATGGGTTGCTACGGCGATCCTTACGCGCAGACTCCTGCGCTCGACGAACTGGCGGCGACCGGCGTTCGATTTACCAATGCGTTTGTGCCGTATCCCGTTTGCAGTCCGTCGCGAGCGTGTTTTCTGACCGGACTTTATCCACACCAGAACGGGCAGCTGGGTCTGGCGACTCACAAGTTTGCGATGTTCGAAGGGACGCAGACGCTGCCGACAATCCTTCAGCAGAATGGCTATCGGACGGGGATGATCGGGAAGCTGCATGTGAATCCGGAGAAAGCATTCCCGTTTGATTTCCGCAAGATCACTGGAGCTAACTTCGGCAGCCGAAATGTTCGCAACTACGCGGAGGCCGCGTCCGAATTTTTCAAACAGGATTCCGACGAACCGTTTTTTCTTTCGATCAACTATCCCGATGCCCATTTTCCGCTGCACCGCCAGCAGTTTGGCCTGCCGAAGGTGCCGATCGAAGCGGAAGACGTCCGACCATTGCCGTGGGTCGGTGTCGACTCACCTCGGCTGCGACAGTTCACCGCTGACTATTACAACTGCATGCGGCGGCTCGACGATGGCATCGGCATGCTCCTTGAGAAGCTGGAGGAAAGTGGGCATGCCGAGAACACGCTCGTTGTTTACATCGGCGATCACGGTGCCCAGTTCTCGCGAGGCAAGTGCTCGGTCTACGAGGCTGGGCTGCGGATTCCGATGATCGTGAACTGGCCGGGGAATCAAGCCGCCGGAACTGTGCGTGACGAGCTGGCATCGACGCTCGATCTGGTCCCGACGTTTCTCACCGCTGCGCGAATCGACGTTCCTGATGGACTGCCAGGGAAACCGCTGCAGCCGTTGCTGAAAGACGGTCCGGCGCCTGACGACTGGCGTCAACACATCATCGGGTTTACGACCGGAGCAGCGCCGGGCATTTTCTATTTCCAGCAGTCAATCAGGGACGAACGTTACAAGCTCATCCTGAATCCACTAGCCGAGTCGCCCGACAGGCAGAACCTTTTCGCCGAGGCTTACCTCAAACAGTACAACTCGCACTTCATTGCAGGCTGTACGGCTGACGAAATCGCGACCGCTTCCGAGACGGTGCAAAAGGCGTACGAACGATTCCTCACGCCGCCGTTCTACGAACTGTACGATTTGCAGGAAGACCCGCACGAGTTCGTCAATCTGGCCGACTCGCCGTCGCATGTGGCCATCAAAGATCGACTCATTGGCGAGTTTCGTGCGTGGCAGAAGGTGACGTCCGACCCGTTTGCCGACGCAAAGAACCTCAGATCGTTCACGCGTTCACAGTTGAACGCGATCGATACAAATTACCGCCGCGACAAAAACTTCCGTTGGCCTTACCTGGATGAGTTCGGGAAATGAAATATCTCTTCGCGTTTCTGATGACCGCAATCGCCGTCTGCACTTCTCACGGGACCGTTCAGGCGGACGACTTGCCCGAGCTTGTGCTGGCATCTTCCGAGCCGCTTGCCGCTGGCCACGGGCGGAAGACCGTTCGCCGTGACCTTGACCGTTCGAGCAAGCCCGGCTTTAGCATTGCGAAAGTCTTTACCGACCACATGGTCATGCAGCGCGGGCAACGGGTTCCAGTCTGGGGTACGGCAGTCGCAGGCTCGTTAATCGAAGTCAGCTTCGTCGATCAATTACAAAGAACGGAGGCGGATTCCGCCGGTAACTGGCAGGTCACGCTCGATCCTCTTCCTGTAAGTGCGAAACCTGAGGACCTGACAATCAACGAAGAGACCATTCACGACGTTCTCGTCGGCGAGGTGTGGCTCTGCTCCGGGCAGTCCAACATGCGGTGGATGCTCAAGCAGTCACAGGATGCTGATGTCGAGATCAAACAGGCGGCCGATGTGACAAACCTGAGGTTGCTGGATCTAACTGCAGAGATCTACCCGGTTGGTCGCGTCTACGATCGTGAAATTCTTCGCAAAACAACGTCGGACAACTATTACACCTGGTCCGGCTGGCAGTCCGCCACGCCTGAATCTGCTGCGTCGTTTTCGGCCGTCGCGTGGCACTTTGGCAGACGCTTGCGAGAACTGAATCCTGATGTCCCGGTCGGGCTGATCCACAACGCGATCGGCGGCACGCCCATGGAATCGTGGATTTCTGAATCAACGTTGCTGGCGGATTCTGAACTTCAGCGGCTGGTCACTTTCC
>JBLFXD010000215.1:0-9303 GCA_047611045.1 Planctomycetaceae bacterium
GGCACTCACCGCTCGAGCGTTCCTCTACTTCGCTTACCCTACCGCCATCGTCGGCGACGCCGTCTGGACCGCTTGCGATGGCTTTACCGGAGCAACTCCGCTGGGAGCACTGGCCACCGCTGACGTCGCCGTCGGAATGGGAGCCATTTCCGAAAGTCTCGGACAGACATTCCTCGGAACCATGCAAGGTTCGATGGGTGAGACTTCAACGCTCGCCTGCCTCATCGGCGCCTTCAGTCTGATCGCCACACGAATCGGTTCCTGGCGAATCATGGCCGGAGTCGTCTTCGGAGCCGTCGTATTCTCGATCTTCCTGACATCGGTCGGCAGCGAGACCAACCCGATGTTTGCCATGCCGTGGTACTGGCACCTGAGCGTTGGCGGCTTTGCCTTCGGAACGGTCTTCATGGCGACAGACCCGGTTTCGGCAGCCATGACTGAACGCGGCAAATGGTTCTACGGAGCCCTGATTGGTGCCCTGACCATTCTGATTCGAGTCATCAACCCGGCTTATCCGGAAGGCATCATGCTGGCAATTCTGTTTGGCAACGTCTTTGCCCCGGTGATCGACTACGTCGTCGTTCAGGGCAACATCAAACGGAGGCTCGCCCGCAAATGAAACCCGAAGATAAGCAGACGCTGATTGTCGCGACTTGCCTGTGCCTGGTGTGTTCGGTGCTGGTCTCGACAGCGGCCGTCGTCCTGAGGCCAGCTCAGCAGATCCAAAAGACCCAGGACATTCAGAAGAATATTCTGAAAGTCGCCGGGCTGTATGACGAAAGTCGCTCGATCTCTGCGCAGTTCAAACTCGTCGAACCCGTGCTGATCGAACTTGCCGGCAAGCGACCTCGCATCGACGATCCGTCCGAAGAAGGCATCGACCTCAAGACTTACGATCCGAAGAAGGCATCGAAGAAGGAACAGGACAGCGTTGCAGTCTCTCCACCCGGTGCCCTCCCTCAGATCGCACGGCGAGAGATCTACACGATTGCCTACGAAGTTCGAAAAGAAGACGGCAGCCTCGATCAGGTCATCCTGCCAATCTACGGAAAAGGACTTTGGTCAACACTTTACGGCTTCATCGCTGTCGACGCCGACGGGCAAACCATTCGTGGCATCACCTTCTACCAGCACGGAGAGACCCCTGGCCTCGGCGGAGAAGTCGACGACCCCGGCTGGAAGGAAGTCTGGTCAAAGGACAGAAAGAAGAAAATCTTCGCGGCTGCTGACCTTGAAAATGCCACTCTGGACAATCTGCCAACTCCGTCGATTCAGGTCGCCAAGGGGCAGGTCTTGCCAGAAACCGCTCAAGCAGAACACAAAGTCAACGGTCTGAGCGGAGCGACGATTACATCGAACGGCGTCACTTCCCTGGTCAGATACTGGCTCGGCCCGGACGCTTTCGGCACCTACCTGCATCAGCTTCGTACCGAGCGTGCAGCAACTACCCCAACGTCCTCTGCGGCTGAGGGAGAACCAAATGGCTGAACCAACGACAAAAGACGTCCTGCTTGATCCGCTCATCAAAACGAACCCGATCGCTTTACAGATTCTTGGAATCTGTTCGGCACTCGCGGTAACGACGAAGCTCGAAACAGCTTTGGCGATGTCGGTTGCGGTTATTATCGTGACTGGTCTTTCCGGCGCTGCGGTCTCGTCAATTCGTCTCTACATCCCAAACAGCATCCGTATCATCGTTCAAATGACGATCATCGCGACGCTCGTGATACTTGTTGACCAGTTTCTCAAGGCCTACTTCTTCGACGTCAGCAAGCAAATGTCCGTCTTCGTGGGGCTGATCATTACCAACTGTATCGTGATGGGTCGTGCCGAAGCCTACGCCATGAAAAACGGTCCGGCGATGAGCTTCTTCGACGGCGTCGGCAATGGACTTGGCTACAGCTTCATTCTGATCGTCGTCGCGAGTTTCCGAGAGTTCTTCGGAAAAGGCGAGCTGCTCGGCCATCCGGTCATGGGACCAGATGGTTACTTCGCCAGCGGCTACGAATCGAACGGCTTGATGCTGCTTCCCCCCAGCGCATTCTTCCTCATCGGGCTGATCATCTGGGCTATTCGTTGCTTTGACAAAGAACAGGTCAACGCAAGCTGACGACGACTCAGCTTCGTTTCGCCACTAGTGATTTTTACCGCGACTTCCCCTAACTGTTTTTCGAGGACAATCAGATGGAACACTATCTGAGCCTCTTTTTGAAAGCGTGCTTCGTCGAGAATCTGGCGCTCGCCTTTTTTCTTGGGATGTGCACTTTCCTGGCGATTTCCAAAAACGTGAAGACAGCCTGCAAGCTGGGCATCGCGGTCATCGTGATTCAGGGGATCACCGTTCCGATCAACAACCTGATCTTTCAGCACTTGCTGAAAGAAGGAGCCTTGACCTCACTTTCCCCCAGCCTCAGCGGCGTTGACCTGACCTTCGTCGGCCTCATCAGCTACATCGGAACAATCGCGGCGATGGTGCAGATTCTGGAAATGACTCTGGATCGTTACTTCCCAGCCTTGCACTCGACCCTCGGAATTTTCCTGCCACTGATCACCGTGAACTGTGCGATCCTCGGCGGAACGCTGTTCATGGTCGAACGCGACTACAATTTCTGGGAAAGCTGCACGTTTGGCCTTGGGTCCGGCGTCGGCTGGGCGTTGGCGATCGTTGCCTTGGCCGGAATTCGAGAGAAGATGAAATACAGCAACGTTCCTGACGGCCTGCAGGGCCTGGGAATCACTTTCATTACCGTTGGATTGATGGCGATGGCTTTCATGGCCCTCGGTGGAATCCAGCTTTAATCCGATCAGTTTCAATGCTCACCCGCGACAGTTAGTTTCGCGGCGAAGCATTAATCATCAGCAATCCTTTTGTAAGAAGTACGCGGACGAACGATGGAAATCTTCCTCGGCGTTTTCATGTTTACCGGAATTGTCCTGGCACTCGTTGTAGTGATTCTGCAGGCGCGCGGAGTCCTCGTGCCCAGCGGTAATGTGAAGATCATTGTCAACGGCCAGAAAACTCTCGAAGTACCTGCCGGTGGGAAACTGCTGACCGCACTTTCTTCGGAGGGAATCTTCGTTTCCTCAGCGTGTGGCGGTGGCGGGACGTGTGCTCAATGCAAAGTCAACGTCCTCGAGGGCGGCGGCGCGATTCTGGCAACTGAAACGGGCCACATTAATAAGCGTGACGCTCGCGAAGGTTGCCGACTCTCGTGTCAGGTTGCCGTCAAGCAGGACATGAAGGTCGAAGTTCCGCCCGAAGTCTTCGAGACGAAGAAGTGGCGTTGCAAAGTTAAGTCGAACAGAAACGTCGCCACATTCATCAAAGAGTTCGTACTTGAACTCCCCGAAGGCGAGCAGGTCGACTTCAAAGCCGGTGGCTTCATACAGATCGAAGCGCCGCCGCACGAGATTCACTACAAAGATTTTGACATTGAAGAGGAGTACCACGAAGACTGGGACCGCTTCAACATCTGGCAGTACGTTTCGAAAATCGAAGAGCCAGTTGTCAGAGCCTACTCGATGGCTAACTACCCGGGCGAAAAGGGCATCATCATGCTCAACGTCCGAGTTGCTTCTCCGCCTCCGCGGTCTCCTGAAGGTACGCCTCCGGGCAAGATGTCATCGTACATTTTCAGCCTGAAACCCGGCGACGAAGTCACGATCTCTGGCCCGTACGGTGAATTCTTCATCAACGACAGCGATTCTGAAATGGTCTACATCGGCGGTGGTGCCGGAATGGCCCCGCTCCGAAGTCACATCTTCGAATTGTTCAAGAACCTGAAGACAGGCCGAAAAGTCACCTACTGGTACGGGGGTCGAAGTTTGCGAGAGCTGTTCTACATTGATCACTTCCGATCAATCGAAGAAGAGTTTCCGAACTTCAAATTCCACATCGCCCTTTCCGATCCTCTGCCAGAAGATAACTGGACGGGATACACTGGCTTCATTCATCAGGTCGTTCTTGAAAACGCCCTGAAGGACCACGCAGCTCCGGAAGACGTCGAGTACTACCTCTGTGGCCCGCCGATGATGAACTCGGCCGTTTTCAAGATGCTGGATGATCTCGGTGTCGAGCCCGAAAATATTCGCTTTGACGATTTCGGCTGATACTCGTCTTGTGAGGCAGCAGTGCTACACTTACGGCTCGTCAGTCTCTCATGGTCGTTCATTGAGTAGGCTCTCCGAATCTTGCCAGTGGCCTTCTGCAGTGACGAGCAACTCATGCAGGATCAGACATCCAGCCTGCTTTCGGCGGACGATGCTGAGCAGTCGCTGCTTAAGGATCTGAACGAACAGCAGAAGGTTGCCGCTTCGCACGGATCGGGTCCGTTGCTGATCGTTGCCGGAGCCGGCACGGGAAAGACGACAACACTCACACACCGCGTCGCGTGGCTGATTCACAATGGGACCGACCCTCGGCGAATTCTGCTGCTCACGTTCACCAGGCGGTCGGCCGCGGAGATGCTGTCCCGAGTTTCAAGCTGCCTGCAGCGAATGCAGAAGCAGGCCGCGGCGGCGGGTTCACAGGGAAGCGGTTCGCTGTCCAACGCGATCTGGGGGGGCACATTCCACGCGATGGCGGCGCGGCTGCTCCGGCAGCACGGAAAGCTCATCGGCCTCGAACCGGACTTCACGGTCCTCGACCGCAGCGACTCCGAAGACCTGCTCGACGTTGTCCGTGCCGAACTGAAACTCTCGACCGAGCGGCGACGGTTTCCTCTGAAGCAAACCTGCCTGAGCATCTACAGCCGCTGCATTAACTCGCGAGCGAAACTGCAAATCGTCCTGGAGGAAGTATTCCCATGGTGTGTCGACTTTGAGGATGAACTGAAACAACTCTTCAAGGGGTACGTCGAGCGCAAGGACCGTTTGAACTGCCTGGACTATGACGACCTCTTGCTCTTCTGGAACGCTCTGGTTTCGGACGAGTCCGGCGCACGAGCGATTCGGAAACAGTTCGACTGCGTCCTCGTTGACGAGTACCAGGACACCAACTTGTTGCAGTCTGAAATTCTTGAACACCTCTGCCCTGACGGAACGGGCCTGACAGTGGTCGGCGACGATGCTCAGTCGATCTACTCATTCCGAGCGGCGACCGTTCGCAACATCCTGGACTTTCCGAAGCAGTTTCCCGGAACGACGACGGTTCTGCTGGAAGAAAATTACCGCAGCACTCAGCCGGTGCTCGACGCGGCAAATACCGTTATTGCCGAGGCCAAAGAGCGACACCACAAGGAACTCTGGACGGCTCGTTCTACCGGAACGAGGCCCCAGGTCGTGAGCTGTCGAGACGAAGACGAACAATCCGATTTCGTGATCCGCGAACTGCTGCACCATCGCGACAAGGGAATCCCGCTGAAGCATCAGGCCGTGCTGTTTCGAGCGTCACACCACAGTTTGAATCTCGAGCTGCAGCTTGCTGACAAGAACATCCCGTTTCACAAGTTCGGCGGCCTTAAGTTCGTCGAAGCCGCACACATCAAAGACTTTCTTGCGTTTCTCAGACTGGCCGACAACCCATTCGACATGGTGTCTGCTCTGCGAATCCTGATGCTTCTGCCCGGCATCGGTCGCAAGCGAGCGATGGATCTGACCGATGGCCTCTATGAGGCAGACGGCAATTTCGAAAAGTGGGCGTCGTGGCCAACGCCGTCTGCGACGAAAGAAATCTGGCCACAATTCGTCGGCTTGCTCAAACACCTGGTCGAACTGAAGTCCAGCCGAAAAGGTGAGTCGTCTGTCCCGACAGAACTCGACGCCGTCCGGAAATTCTTCGCGCCGATCGTTGAGGAAAAGTATCCGAACGCGAGAGAACGACTGCTCGATCTGGAACAGGTTGTCCATATTTCGGCGAGGTATCCGAACCGGACTGATTTCCTGACTGCCATCACGCTCGACCCTCCATCGTCGACGCAGGACCTGGCCGCTGACCCGGTCTTGGACGAGGACTACTTGATTCTCAGCACGATCCATTCTGCAAAAGGATTGGAGTGGGATTCCGTCTTCGTGCTGCACGCCGCCGACGGGAACATTCCTTCTGATCTGTCGACCAAGGACGAAAAACAAATCGAAGAGGAACGCCGTCTATTTTACGTCGCGCTGTCGCGTGCCAAGGACAACCTCTACGTGCTCCACCCTCAGCGCTACTATCGATCCGAGCGAAGATCGTACCGTGACGACTACAGCTTCTCGCAGCTCACGCGGTTTCTGACGCCCAAAGCGCGAGCGTGTTTCGACTGGCGAATGCCGGACAGCGACGACGTCGTATCAACGTTGCCCGCCGAAGGTCCCGTTCAGCCCGAGATCAAACCGCTGTTTAATGCTCGCGACCAGGCAAAGTCGATGTGGGACTAACGCGTGTCAGGTCGTAGGGTGGGCACTGCCCACCAGCCATTCGCACGTCGACGGTGGCACGATTGGTGGGCAATGCCCACCCTACTTTAATCCGCCTGCAAGCAAGTCGCTTCGTCAGCCGCATCAATCGCTCAGCGGGCGAATCACTGGAGCATGGCCTTTGCGTCAAGCGGGTCATCACGACCGACTATGGCGTCTTCCGGATCCCAACTCAGCGTATCGAACGAGTCATTGCCAGGCAGTTCTTCGAACGGAATCCCCTGTTCGTCAAGGCGGTCTGCAATTTCGTCAAACGGGTTTCGACTCAGCTCTCCTGGAAACAGCTTGACCAGCTCTTCCGAATTCTTCAGCACCAGTTCGACGTTGGACTCAGGAACGGAAAACAGCCGCCGCGCTCGATCATGGCGAGTGATCCAGGCTGCTTCGTGCAACACGTTGTGCATCGATTCCGGCGAAAGAGAGTTGAATCGTTCTCCGTTTGAGCGGAGCCGTGAAACGACACGTTCACTTTTGGCCATGATCTCGTCGAGATCCTGATTGTCTCGTAACGCGCTCTTGGAAAGCGCCGCTCCGATAGCGAGTGTCAGTCCGGCAAATTGCTCGCGCGTCATCCGCTTGCGAAGCAGCCACCGATCGAGCCGACGACTTTGCGGCAAGGCATCGACAAGGTGTTGAGTCTCCCATCGCTCGGCCAGAGAAAGTTGCTCGGCGTCGACCAGCTCGCTGACGGGCAGCGTCCTTTCCGTATTCCAATTGGGAAGCGGCAGGTACAGATCAGGAAACGACGGAAGCGTCTTGTCCGGCAGATGCTCGACAATCTCGAAGAACGTTCGCAGTTCGGCAGGCGTGACGTCTTCACTCACCCGCTTGACTTCCGTAAACGTCAGCGTGGGATCCCCGCACCCCGAAAGCACGGTCGCCGTTGCAAGAACGGTCACCAGTAGAACTCTGGATATTGAGGAATCTTCAATCACGTCAGACTTTCGAAAACGCAGAGCAAAGTGAGTGTCTGCCACCCTACTTCACAGCGAACGGTCGCACCGGCAAATCGCCCGCAGCGAAGACGAGACCAAGTGATTCACAACAACTTCGTCGTCCACCTTGCGAAATTCTCGCCATCGCGCATCGCAAACGGAGGGAAAGCCCCCAGTCAAAGAGAGATTTGCCGCTGGCCTGGGAGGACTCACTTCTGGCAGCGAGTCGGGCGCGACGAACACTATGGCAAGATGCGCGGAGCAAACGTGAGCCTGATCGACTTGCGAGCCAATCGAATCGAAAGTCGGTTCTGGTCGGCGTGCGGCTCGAAGGTGAAGTCGGATGCCGAACTGGCTCCGCGTCGATTCAGAATGTCTTCTCCAGTTTCGCGATTAATCACGTGAAGCACCGAGTCTGTTGCCTCGGTGCCCGAACTTCGAGACCGACGATAACTGAGCACAAGAGACGGAACATTCTTCGGCTGCTCGAGCAGAAATCGTATTCGGTCGACGGGACGCTGCCACTTCAGCCTGGCCGTCACTGAGTCGATCACCACGAGCTGCCCGGTGACAGACGGGTTCCTCCGACCGCCAGCCGAGCGACCGTTGAGGAATGCAGATTCAGCGATCTCCGAAAGAGCGATCACGTGAGTCGAAGCGTCGGACGAAACATGGACGGCCTTGATCTGTTCGGGACGTTCGACATTCAGCGACGAGATTTCCTTGCCCGAGCCGGAATCAATGATTTGCAATTGGCCACTCGTTTGAAGGATGCCAAGTCGGTCGGGACCGACGGCGAAGACCGTCGAATCAGGATCAACGTCGATGCTCCACTCTGCGCTTGCCGACTGAAGATTGACGGCAGCCAGTATCGAAATTCGTAAGGCGCCGGGATGCTTCGTGGAGTCTGGCGATCGCTCGCCCACCAGCACGGTACTGCCTGACACTCGCAGAATCGTTCCTCGAAATCCAGCAGCGTCCGAGAACCGAAACTTCGAAACCGTCGCGCCATCCACAATTCGCAGAACAGTCACGCGGTCCTCGCGAGGCTGGGTCAGGTAGATGTGCTGACCATCGCCACTGCAGATTGCCTGCCGAGGCAATTCGTAACGCTGCCACAATCGTTGCCCCGTCGAAGTATCGAGGCACACCAGCTTGCCTCGAGTCTGGAAGCAAAGATAGCCGGCCCGCACCGGGCCAACTTTCGCGATCGGCCGGCCAAAGGCGTCGAGCATTGTCAGTTGTTCCTCGGCGAAACCGGTGACTGCCGGAGCGTACTCGTGATCTTCCTGCCGATTTCCATTCGCCATATCGACCGACCAAAGTCTTTGAACGCGAGGTTCGCCGCTACCGTCGAACGGCGAAATGCCGAACAACTCGGCGCCCAGTTGAAGCACCAGAAGATGTCCGATGCCCCAGCCGCGATACATTCGGCCGACGGATTTTAGCGGAGAAGCTGACGTCGGAAGCACGGTCTGCCAGGAACCAGAAAACCCGTCACCATAGAAGCGAAGAATCGTGTCGTTGCGTGACGACCGCGGATTGATCGCGACATTCAGCCGGTCAAACAACGTCCCCGGAGAACATTTCACGGGAACAGGAATAAAGGTTGTGTCGAGGTTCTGCTCGGCATGTTCGCTGATCGTTACCAACCCGCTGTTCCACGGTGAGCCCGCAACTTTTGCGTCTGGCAGGGAATCGACATCAAAGCCTCGCCGCTGCAGGGTGCGCCTGACTGCCGTCGCGTCCCGGTCGTAGCTTCTGGATTTGTAAAGCTCGGCCAGCTTCCCGGACGCATCAAACGAAACGTCTCGATCTGACGAGTCAGCGACTGCGAGCAACGAAAGTAGCTTCTGACCGAATCGCATCCCGATGCGCGATCGATCATCGAGGTTGCGGGCCGCGACCATCGGCAATTGTCCCCACTGCCGCGTGAATCTCTGCAACGCAAACGGGTCACGGCTTTCGGAAG
>JBLFXD010000216.1:0-9156 GCA_047611045.1 Planctomycetaceae bacterium
ACCGAACGCCCAGAGCCGTTCGTATATCCAGCAGCTGCCAAAGTTCACGCCGTTCGCTCCGCCCGGCAATGGCATTATCGAGCAGAATGCTCCTCCCGAAAAACCGGAGTCCGAGATCGAAGAACTCAAACGCGAACTGTCTGAACAGATGAAGCAACTGCGAAAGGCAATCGACGAACTGAAAAAGTCGAACGAATCGAAGTAGCGTTTCTCGCAGCCCTGAACTCCTCGTCCACAGAATCACGGATCTTTTCTGTAGGCTGGAACGAGCGGAGCGCTGTTCCGGCAATCGTGAATCGAAAACCATTCCAGTTGCCGGATCTGCGCGGAGCTTGTTCCAGCCTACTACTTGCCGCATAGAAAAACGCAGAGCCGCGAAGATACCGTTTGTCTTCGTGAACTCTGCGTTTCTTTTTCGTCCGCTGCATTTGAAGGTTGAGCAAACCGCTACTTCAACACCTTCGCGAGAGCCTCTTCGTTGAAGCCGACGATCAGCTTCTTACCAACTCGCAGAACCGGAGCTCGCAGCGCTCCCGAGCGGCCCAGAATCAGCCCGGCGATTTCGTCCTCGTCGTAGTCCTTCTTCAAATCAAAATGGACGAGCTTCTTCCCTCGCCCAACGTAAAGTTCATTCATCCGGTCCAGCAGTTTGAGCGCGTCGTCGCGTTCGTAACCGACTTTCCGAGCGTTGATTTCCTCGACCGTGTCGACACTGTTGTTCGCAAGAAACTCCTGCGTTTTTTTACAGGAAGTTCAGCCCGGTCGGTGATAACTCCAGTCAATCTTCGGCATTTTTTGAGTTCCTTTTCAGTCGTTTGCCATTGGTCGTTCAATTCAAAAATCAGCACTCAAGTGTGATGATGAAAGAGCCGCAGATACACGCGGATGAACGCAGATATTTCAAAACCTTATCTGCGTTTATCTGTGTCCATCTGCGGCGAATCTCTTTTGTGTGACATACTCTAATTCATTCTTCCGCAAGAATTCGCACCACCCGACTGACGACTTGGCCGTGTTCGAGGTAAGTCAGCACTGAATTGCCTACCTCAACATCGCTGGCGTTGCGAATTATGTTGCCCCTCTGCACCGTCGAAGGTTCGTCAGCATCGTCGCTTTGAACTTCGCAGCCGTACGTCACCGAGTATCCGCGTGAAAGAACGCCCAGCGGGCTGAGAGAATTCAGACTAGCTGACAACTGAGAAACTTCCTGTTTCGAACGTTCGACTCGCCGACGGACTGCCGCGTTGAGTCGGTCGCTGAGGTCGTCGACTCCTTCGCCGAGCTGCCGCACTCGCTGCAGAGGATTCGTGAAGACTCGTCGCGACGCCAGCGAGTCCAGTTGGAGTCGAGCGTTGACCGCTCGTTGAGTCAGCGAGTTCTGCAGCCGCTCGCGAAGTTCGTTCAATCCGGCCGTAAGTTCAGCTCGATGCGGCACGACCAACTCGCCGGCTTCGCTGGGAGTCAACGCCCGGCGGTCGGCGACCAAGTCTGCGATCGTGACGTCGATCTCGTGCCCGACGGCGCTGATTACAGGGACCTGGCAGTTCGCGATCGCTCGCGCGACGATCTCTTCATTGAACGCCCAAAGGTCTTCCAGACTCCCGCCGCCGCGTCCGGTGATGACGACGTCAACACCCGGAATCAGATGGACAATGCCCAAAGCTGCGGCAATTTCTGGTGCGGCATTCGGCCCCTGAACAGCCACCGGCACGACAACGATGCCCGCACTCGGCCACCGGCGAGTGATGACCTGGACCATATCCTTAACGGCCGCGCTGGTCGGACTCGTCACGAGGGCGATGCGTTTTGGAATCGGCGGAATTCGTCGTTTGCGAGCGGGGTCGAACAGCCCGGCCGCTTCCAGTTTTTCTTTGAGCTGCCGCAGTGCCAACTCCAGCGAACCCATTCCCTGAGGAAACGCCTTCTGAATGATCAGCTGGTAGCTGCCTCGCGCGGCGTAAACTTCGACCCGTCCGACAGCGACGATCTCCATGCCGTCGCGAAGTTCGAAACCCAGTCGCGCGGCAGTCGTCCGCCAGATGACCGCCGAAATCTGAGCTTCGTCGTCTTTCAGCGTGAAGTAGACGTGTCCGGAACGAGCCGGTCGGCAGTTGGAAACTTCTCCGCCGACCCACTGCGTTCGAAGGTTGCCTTCGATCAGCTCCTTGACCTCGTGAGTGAGCTCCGAAACCGACTTCACATTCTGAGTCGTGCCCAGCGGAGCCCCACCGGCCGGCGCGCCATCAGCCTTGCCAGCGTCTTCTTCCGCCCAGGGATCACCGTTCGACATGATCGGTTACTCCCCGGCCGCGACGGTGCGGATGTATCGAATGGCTCGGGCCATGTCGCCAACCTTGTCGTCACCGGAAGACCGAGTCGCGACCAGCCAGCCTCGAAACGCGCCTTCTTCAAGCATCGCCAGCAGCTCGTCCCACACAACTTCACCGCGGCCAAGCGGCACTTCGACACCCTGGCCATCAACGTCTCGCAAGCCATCGCGAATCTGTACCGACAAGACGCGATCGTAAAGCTTCCGGTAAGTTTCCACGGGGTCGCCGTTGCTCATGATCAGGCCGGCCGGATCGAGATTCAAACCGAGCGGCCCGTCAGTAATGCGGTCGAACAAGCCTTTCAAACCCTCGACAGAATCACTGGAAGGCGTGATCGCGAACGTCGCTCCGACCTTATTCGAATGCCGGGCAATATCGTTCAGCACCTCGCACAACACTTTGTAGGCCGGCAATTCCGGGTCATCGGGAATCCGACCAACTCGACCAACAACAACCGTCACGCCCATTGAGTACGCGAACTCCAAAGCTCCCTTCAGCCCGGCGACTCTCGCATCAAGCTGCGCCGAGTCATGAAAGGCTCGCCTTGTCGGATACTCAAACGACGCCAGCTCCTGCCGCTGCTCGCCGAGTTGCCGTATTAGATGTCGCCGGCCGGTTTCTGACAGTTCGGTCGGTTTCAGCTCGTTCCGAACGTCAAGCTGCACACCGGTGGCCCCGATCGAGGCTGCGGTGTCGATGGACTGGCGAATCGGCTGAGCAAAATGTCGGGTGGCGGCGGCGAATCTGAGAGAGGCCATCTTTGGTAAATCGTCCTTAGAGACAATAGGGAGCGGGGGTTGAAGCGTGGTTTACCGGTCTCGGCGAATGATTCAAGGCTGTTTCGGTTGCCGCACTATTTAGAATGCCCGTCATCGGACCTTGCAGCTCGACTTCTCGCCCTGGCGACAAGCTGGTAATTTGTCGCGGTCCCGCCAGGCCAGTCGGCCGAAATCGCTCAGACAATTCATTCCGAAATTCTTCCGCATCGGCTGAGAACCCATTCATGGCAAACTTCAGTGACAGCTTCGAACTCAAATGGCACGGCACGACCGTCGTGATCACCCCCGCCAGCGATATCGAGGACCTCAAATGGGACCTCATCGAACAGGCCGCGGAAATCGTCATGAGCCCGATCGGCGAGCAAGACGTGCCGATGGTGGTTTTCGACCTGAGCGAAGTCAGTTACTTCGGTTCGGTGTTTCTGGCACTACTACTGAGATGTCACAAGCTCGTCAAAACCCGCGGCGGAGAACTCGTACTTTGCGGAGCCAGCGATCTGGCTGTCGAACTTCTCCGCATCACAGCCCTGGACACGCTGTGGGCAATTTACGACACGCGGGAAGAAGCTCTGGAAGCCGTCGGAGCGTAGAGCCGAACTCACTCTGGAAATTTGGAGTCGCAGTCGGACAAAGAACAGGAACGCTAATCGGCACTAATCTCCACTAATTCAATTCTTTGCCGACGACGAATTCAGTCATTAGCGAAGATCAGCGTTTAATTAGTGTTCTCCGATCTTCTGATACCAAGAGTCGATTGAGGAAATTCATGGACGAGCAGGACAAGCAGCCTCAGTCTGACGACAGCAAACTGCCAGACGACCAGCCGCAGGAAGCCAAGCCGAAACCTCGCAAGGACCCGGTCACCAGCGACCGACTACTTGACGACATGCGAGTGACGATCGACAAGCTTGAAAAGGACAAGGCCACAAAAGGTGACCTGAAACTTATTGCCCGAACGCTGCGGGAACTCCGTTATTCGTTCCGAGTCTTTTCCAAATACCGCCGAAACCGGAAAGTGACGGTCTTCGGATCCGCTCGAACCCAGCCCGACGAAGGCGCGTATCAGCACTCGGTTACGTTTGGCAAGGTCATGGCCGAATCCGGCTGGTACGTCCTGACCGGAGCCGGCGGCGGGATCATGGAAGGCGCTCACGTTGGCGCAGGCCGCGAAATGTCGATGGGCGTCAACATTATTCTCCCGTTCGAACAAGAATCGAATCACATCATCAGGGGCGACCGCAAGCTCGTTAACCTGAAATACTTCTTCACCAGGAAGCTGCTGTTCGTCAAAGAGGTTCACGCGATCGCTCTGTTTGCCGGCGGATTTGGAACTCAGGACGAAGGCTTCGAAGCCCTGACGCTCATTCAGACCGGCAAGCGGGACATGATGCCGATTGTCTGCATCGACGAACCCGGCGGCTCGTACTGGAAAGAGTGGAAGGAGTTCATCGAGCGGCAACTTCTTGCCAATGGTCTGATCTCACCGGCCGACATGTCGCTGTTTCTGGTGACAGAAGATCTCGAAGAAGCGTACGACGAAATCATGAACTTCTACACCGTTTACGACAGCATGCGCTACATCCGCGACCGCCTGGTCCTGCGCATCCGAGTCGAACCGACGGATGAATACGTCGACCAGCTCAACGACGAGTTTTCCGACCTGCTCGCCGGCGGCCGCATCGAAAAAACGGCCGCGCACATCTTCGAGCAGGACGAACGGCACATCCGCCATCTGCCCCGGCTGAAAATGCAATTCAACCGCCGTAGCATCGGCCGCCTGCGACAACTCATCAATAAGCTGAACAAAGACCTGGATCCCGGAGACGACTTCGCCGACGTGCCATCTCACCCGAACCAGACCATCGGCCGGTAGCTCAAACCTGATGCTCGTCCCGTGTGCCACTGGCTCTGCCAGTGTGACCGAACTTTGGATCATCGAACTCTGCCGCACTGGCAGAGCCAGTGGCACACCTTGTAAAACATTTCCGAGGCTAGAGCCCTGAAATCTGTCCAGACCATCGAACAACTTCGAGCGGAAGTCCGCTGCGCTCGCGCCGCCGGAAAAACAATCGGCTGCGTCCCGACAATGGGCGCGCTGCACGACGGGCACATCTCGCTGGTCGAAGCGGCGACTCAGCAAACCGACTTCGTCGTCGTGACGATCTTCGTGAACCCAACGCAGTTTGCCCCGAACGAAGACCTGTCGAAGTATCCGCGACCGCTCGAAGACGACTTGCGAAGGTGCGAAGCGGCGGGCGTGAATCTCGTCTTTAACCCGGCCCCCGAAACAGTCTACCCGGGGGACAACGCCGCGTTCGTCGAGGTTCCTCGTTCTTCAACGACGCTGGAAGGCGCACACAGACCGAGCCACTTCCGAGGCGTCACGACCATCGTCCTGAAGCTGTTCAACATGGTCTTGCCGGACATCGCCTTCTTCGGCCAGAAGGACTACCAGCAGCAACTGCTGATCCGCCACATGGTCGACGACCTGAACGTTCCGGTCGAAATCCGCACCTGCCCGACTGTCCGAGAACCCGACGGCCTCGCCATGAGCAGCCGCAACACCTACCTCAACGACTCCGACCGCCAGACAGCTCTCGCTCTGTCTCAGGCTTTGAAACTGGCTCACGACGCCTGCGTCACCGACGGTAAGTCACCAGCCGAAGGCAGACAGGCCATGCTCGATCACCTTGAGCAGTTCCCGGAGATCAAACTGGACTACGCCGTGATCGCCGACGCGAATACCCTTACCGAAGTCGAGCACGCCGTCCCCGAAATGGTCGCTCTGATCGCGGCTAAAGTCGGATCGACGCGGCTCATCGACAACATGCTGATTTCCAGACGCAAAATCTAAGACTTCTCCATAGGGTGCGACGTCTTTCCCGCACAGGCGGGAACCCATTTCGTGTGTAAAACTGGAGTGCCCGCCTTCGCGGACATGACGTCGACAAATAAGAAATTCAACCGCAGATTTCCGCAGATGAACGCAGATCAATTCTGATTCGCCCACCGTAATCTGCGTCTATCTGCGCTCATCTGCGGCTAAAAAACAATCACTCCCGGAGACCACCGTGCGACAGGTTCTTTTTCGCATTCCGATTCAGGGCGACTGGTCGTTTGGCCCGCTCGGTGACGTCCCGGGCTTCGGGTTCGGCATCGTGCTGCTGGCCTGGTGCCTGTTTGGGGCGTTCTCGCTGAGACGTCTCTTGAAGTCAGAGGGCGGCTTCACCAGCGAGCTGAAAGTCGCGGTCGGCTACTGGGCGGCGGTTGCGGTCGGCATCATCCTTATTCCGTCGATCTTTCCGCCACACATCACGCACCTGCCGATCTTCGGCTACGGAGCGATGCTTGTCTGCGGAGTCATCGCCTGTGGATGGACGGCGGCCAAACGAGCGCCACTCGCCAATGCCGATCCTATCTTCGCTCGAGAATTGGCTGTCTGGATCGTGCTCTCCGGCGTTGTCGGTGCGAGACTCTTTCACCTCGTCCAGTTTCGAGAACTCGTCTTCGCCGACTGCGTCTCGCTGCTCGACTACGTCAAAGCGTCGGTGATGCTCCCCGACGGCGGCTTGGTCCTGTACGGCGGAATCATTCTCGCCGGAGCGACGTACTTCGTCTTGTGCCGCTTAAACAAGGTTGACCCGCTGAAGTTCGGTGATGCCATCGTGCCGGCTGTTTTTGTCGGAATCGCGTTCGGTCGCCTCGGCTGCTTCCTCAACGGCTGCTGCTACGGCAACGCGTGTTCGCTTCCCTGGGCCGTTCAGTTTCCAAAGGAAAGTGCAGCGTGGGGAGCACTCGTCAAGAACGGATTCCTCATGCCGGACGCCCTTCAGACAATGTCTCTGCACCCAACGCAAATCTACAGCTCGATCAACGGCGTCATTCTGACGGTGATCATGATCGCCTATTACCGCTACCGAAAAGGCGACGGTTCCGTCATCGCTCTGGCGTTGATGCTCTATCCAGTTTCGCGAATCTGCCTCGAAATTCTGCGGAACGACGAGCTCGGCCAGCTCGGCACTGGCCTGACCATTTCGCAGCTGGTCAGCCTTGGAGTCCTGACCGGCGGCATCCTTCTGTCGTGGTGGAGTTGGACTCGCCCGTCGTCGCAATTACCATCAACGTCGTCTCCTGGTGGTCAGGTTTCGCCAACCGTTTGATTCAGCGTCCAGAGCAGCCCGCATCCGTTGACTTCCGAAGACGACCAACTCCTGATCCAGGCAACCCTCGCGGGCGACACCGACGCGTTCGGCCAGCTCGTCGTGCGCTATCAGGACCGGCTGTACCACTCGCTGATGCTGATGGTGAAGTCGCCTGAGGACGCCCGCGACCTCGCTCAGGAAGCCTTCGTCCACGCCTTCCGCAAGCTGGATTCCTTCCGAGGCGACGCACAGTTCTACACGTGGCTGTTCCGCATCGCCGTCAACGCGACGATCAGCTTCCGCCGCAAAGCCGCTCGGCAGAAAACGTCATCCGTCGAAACCGCCAAAGAAGCCGCCGGCATCGAACCCGTCGACGAACGAGGCGGCGCTCGCCCGTCCGGCCGCATGGAAGTTCAGGAAGAGCAGGAGTTGGTTCGCCGAGCCTTAAGCGAACTCTCCGACGAGTTCCGCCAGGCGATCGTTCTGACCGAAATCGAGGGTCTGTCCTACGAGGACGCTGCCGAAGCCGTCGGCTGCCCGATCGGCACGATCCGCAGCCGCATCCACCGAGCCCGCAACGAACTCCGCGAAAAGCTCCGCATCCTGCTCAAAGAACCGCAGAGCGACAGCGAACCAAGTTAAACCGGCAAGTCCCAGGGGTGGCACAGGTTGCTCGCAAGCAAGTCAGTGCCACTGTGCCACCCGCTACCTAGAATTGAGAAGTTGATGACTAACGAAGCCATCCCTGAAGACGCAGAACTGCTGGTCGAAGCTCTCGCAGGCGTCCAAGTCACAACTTGGCTCTCACGAGAAAGCTGGGACATCCTCGTCACAAACAGACGAAGCATATTTATCCGACGCAGCAAAGGGATTGGCCGAACTATCGCAATCACCGCCACATTGGGGCCCTCACTTGGACATGTGTTTGGAGCCTTCACGTCAGGAGGCACCCCGAACGCTAAAGAGAAGGAAATTAAAGAATCCGAAATCGAAGCGTTCAGGCAAGATGCTGTTGATTTTTTCGAGACCCCGCGACCCCAGTTTCCTGACTGTCGGGTAAAGAATCCATTTTTGTCGCCGACACAAATCACTCTCGGCGACAAGATTTGGAAGTTTAGATTCACCTACAAGCAATACAAACGGTTCGTCGCGATTCGGGATAGCATCTTGTCAGAAAGCGGTGATTGAAAAACGCAGGGTGGCACCAGTGACGTAGGCTGGGACGCTTCCCAGCGAGAACTGTCATCGATAATCCGGACGGCGAGATTGAATCGCCGGGTGGCCCAGACAATCTCTTTTAGATTGTCTGGGTGCCGAAGGCACAAGATGCCTCACCATCAGCTCGCGATGAAATGCCGACCGCAGCGTGGCTGGGTGGCACCAGTTGCTCGCAACCGGTGTCGCGGAGCGACAAGAGGTAACCGACTCAAGCCTGCGAATGACCTCTTGCGGCTGCGCCGCCCTGATTGCAAGCAATCACGGCCACCCGAAAGTCAAATAGAGTCGCCCGTTCGACCAGTGACGTAGGCTGGGACGCGTCCCAGCGAGAACTGTCATCGATAATCCGGACGGCGAGATTGAACCGCCTCGTCCAAATTCGGTCGAACGTTTTGTTGCGCAGGGTGGCCCAGACAATCTCTTTTAGATTGTCTGGGTGCCGGAGGCACAAGATGCGTCACCATCGGCTCGCGATGGAATCGCCGACCGCCAAACTCAGATCGAACGCGGACGTTGAAGCATCCTGGCGCTCCGCGATCCAGCCATGCAGGCTGGATCAACCGATTGATCTCTTAACAGGGGGTTCTTCTCATGATTTAGTGGCTGGTATCGGGGTTGAGTTTTAGCTTTCCGCAGAAGAAGAGGATTCGTGTTCTGTAGTTGTCGAAGTTTCGAAACCCGCGGGCT
>JBLFXD010000217.1:0-9142 GCA_047611045.1 Planctomycetaceae bacterium
AACGGATTCTCCGTCGTTGCCCCGATCAATCGGACGACGCCGGACTCGACGTCGGGAAGCAGGACGTCCTGCTGAGTCCTGTTGAAGTGATGCAGCTCGTCGACGAACAGCAGTGTTGCCTTGCCGCCCGTCGCCAATCGATCCCGTGCCTGGTCCAGCAGGGTTCTCACTTCTTTAACACCAGCCGAAGCCGCATTCAATCTCGAGAAAACCGATTTCGTTTGGCCGGCAATGACTTCCGCCAGCGAAGTCTTTCCGCAGCCTGGCGGCCCGTAAAAGATCACCGAGGAGAGCCGATCGGCTTCAAGAATCCGTCGGAGCAGTTTTCCTTCGCCGACAAAATGTTGCTGCCCGACAAACTCGTCCAGGTTGCGAGGCCGCATGCGCGCGGCCAGCGGCTTCGCCTTGTCGAGATTGCTCGCTTCTGACTTCGCGAAGAGGTTCATACTCTGTCTCGACTTATTTGGGAGTGTTTGTTTCGGAGATTGATTCTGGAAACTGCAACTCATCGCGCCCGGATCGGCGGCGGATCCAGCTGACGACTCGATAGATCGCTGGACGGCGAATGATCAGAAGTTCCAGCCGTCGCTTGCCGGGGAAGTCTATCAGCATGATTCCCAAAAGGATCGTGAGGAGCCCCTGGCCAGGCAGGATCAGCATCAGGACACCTGCCAGCAGCAGCACTCCGCCGAGCAGATTCTTCAGGAATCGCCACATCAGTGAGGCGATCGGATGTTTTAATCGAAACTCATTTTCTCCATCCGACCGCGGCAGGAAATAGTCTGCGGGAATTCGAGCGACGAGCCAGGGAATTGCCAGCAGTGATCCGAGAAAGAGGACGACCGAGAACCCGGTCAGCCACCGCAGACCAATTTTGTGTTCGGTGATCCAGGCTCGTGGAGTTTCTGCGATCTCGTGAAAATCGAATTGGTCGATCGCGCCTTCGGGAAAGGTGAGCCGCAGAGTCACGGCCAGCAGAAGTAGTGATGTTGCCAGCCAGTCAGTGCGAGACCAGACGTCGCTCCGCGAGTTAAAACGGATGAAGTTGAGTAACGCTCCGGTGGGACATCCATACCGGCAATAAGCCATCGGAACGAACAGTGACGCTCCGAGTCCGATAATGGCGATGGCAATCGTCGCTGTGCCGGCAGCATGGTAAACCCACGCGTCAAATGGTTCGAGATCCACCAGACTGAACGGCAGATGGAGCATGCTCACGACGACGCACCAGACGAGCAGGATGAATGGCAGGACAGGCAGGGATAGCCGCAGAACTGTCGGCAATTCAAGCTGAACGGAAAGCCGTTTTTTTCCCAGTTGCTGGACAGCACCGTGAGGGCAAAGTTGATGGCAGTAGATTTGATGTCTGGAGACGGATGGGACCAGTAAGGCGACGATCGAAACAGCGACCAGTCCGACAGCGATCGTCCAGGGGATATCATTTTGAGCCCAACCCACCAGAGTCGCCAGCGACAGCATGTCCCCATTCATCTGGCCCAGTATCAGGATGACAGAAGTCAAAAGAATCAACCGGGCAAGGCGGAACTTCCGAAGTCGACTTAAGCCAATTATCAGTCCAGCGATTAACACAGTAAGCGTCGCGAGCTGACGGGCGACTAGAGTCGTAGTTGTGACTACAGGGGGAGGGGTTTCGCTTCTTGTGGAAACGCGTTTTGCAGCGAGCACCAGGGCGTCAGCAACGTTCATGCTGGTCATTGTCGCGCCCGATACGCCTTCGATACGGGCTTCAAAAACGTCAAGTTCTGCCAGTTCAGTTAGCGAGCGACCGTTGAACAGATTCAAAAAGTAATCTTCGTCTTTGACATAGGTGAGGTATGGCTCGTTGTCAAAACTGTGCCGCAGTCGAATGCCGAGAATTTTCTCATCAACATCGAGCATGATCAACGTGTCAGTGGGCCCTTGGTAGCCAACGAGGTTGTCGGCAGGTGGAGAAGTTCTGAATACGAAACCAAGCAAAGCATCTTTAGCGTTAAGGATTTGAAGAAGAGCAGGGCGTTGAGGGTCGGGCGGAAGCCAGGCTGCCGAAGGGAATTCGGCAATGATTTCAGAAACGTCCAGGTCCTGAGGAAAACGCAGTGATGGAACGCTGCCGCCGAGTCGTTTTGAAATCGACTCGGCAATGGCCAGACTCGTGAGAGTTGCCCCGGACACGCCGTCAACCGAAAGGCCGCCAGCTGCTTCGCTCCATAAATGGCCATTCAGCGACTTCAAGAACTGGCTGTCCCGTTCGATCAGATTGACGTGCTCAACTGTGTCGCGACTCCACAGAATTTTCAGGCCGATAACCCGGTCGTCATTCTCGAAGGCAATCAGAACATTCGTCGGTCCAGAGAATCCGACGATTCGATCGGACTGAGGTGATGTCTGGACAACGAATCCAAGAGGTTGTTGCGAATCGTCCACAACCTGCTGCGTTCGGCGTACTGGGTCGAACAGACCACCGCTGGCTGCTTTCGGGAAAAATTGCTGAAGAACTTCGACGTCGACAGGCTGCTGATCACGCGAGGCCTCGACGGCAAGATAGCTGCGGTGCTGTTGGCGGATCAGCAGTAGCACCGAAACAACGAGGCCCAGCCGAAGGACGTGAAGGACTGCTGCGCGAATTGGCCGCTTTTTTCGCGGTTGCAGAGGTTCATCACGAACCACCGGCAGCAGGAGATTTGCAGGAGCGTAATCCATAACACCGGTCCGAAATCGAATCCGTCGTGCTACTCGACCGTCACGACCTGCAATGCATCTGCGTGGACATTGCCGTCCGAACCCGCCGTTGAAATGATGACTCCAACTGACTCGCCTTTCGCGAGTGAGTATGTGCCCAGGCTGGCAAATCCATTCTTCAACGGCGCAGGTTTCCTCATATTGAGAATGCTCACGGATTCATCGGAATCAATGTCAACGCTAACCTGAACTTTCGTTGATCGATTCTCATGGGGCTGGTAGCTGATTCGGATGTCAAACCGTCCCGTGGCGGGGGCGTTGAATTGCCATGTCAGCTTTGAGTTACTGCCCGCTCCGGCGTAAGAGTACCCCCAGCCAACAAACCCTTTGAGGCCTGTACCTTCTGTCCACTTTCCTTCCTTCTTTGCCTGACGGTCGTCGAGTACGAGACCTTCCAGCGACGCTGGATCGACGCCTGGCATTGGACCATTGGGCCCGGCGAGTGGCAAAGCGTCCGCCGGAATGGTGATTTCGCTGGAGATCGTTTCGCGGCGAGCCTTGCCGGGAAGTTCGAGCAGCACTTTCAGTTCATCGAGGTACCGTTCGTAAACGTCGCGCGGCGTGCAGCTTTGCAGAGTGCAGATTGAAGCGGCCTTGCCGACTACTTCACCCATCATGCCGCAGGTCTTCATGACTCGAACGGTTCCAAGTGCCTGATGCGTCACGCTGATGCATCGTCCGGCCATGAACAGGTTGTCGATGTTTCGCGAGTAGAAACAGCGGTACGGAACCGGGTACCCGTAAGATCGATCGACTCGGCGGTCGTGGACGGCGTACGAGATGAACGGGTTGTCTTTGAACTTTGCCGCGTACTGCTCTTTCGGATAATGGAGGTCGATCGACCAGGTACTGGGCACGCAGCCGTCCGAAAACTCCTTCTTGGCGACGACGTCGTCCTGAGTCAGCACGACGTCTCCCATCAGACGTCTCGACTCACGCGGGCCACCGACGTAGGCGATCCATGTCAGAAAGGCGTTCTTGTGTTCCGCAGCTCCGTCGCGGTTCTTCATCGCGTTGAAGGCTCCGTAGACAGCTCGCAGATTCCAATCTCGGATAGTTTCCGCACCGCCGAGCGGGTTCTTGTCAAAGCCGCTTTCCCAGAACCACTGACCGTGAAAGTCGCGAGGGTAAGGGAAGTCCTTCATGTCGAGGTCCAGAGCCCACGGCGTTTTCGGGTAAGAGCGAGCGTCGTCGGCATTGGCCCATGCCCACATATTGCTCATGCCCATTCGGCCCTTCGCTTCCATTTCCCAGTCGGCCTGTGCGAGGTAACCGATCGTGCCGTGTCCGGTGCAGTCTGAGAAGAGCTTACCGGTGAACCGCGAGTGCTCGCTTGTCCGAGTGTCGAAGGCGTGAATCGCGGTAACGCGATTGTCCTCGGTCTCTACTTTGTACGCGTGATGGTTGAGGAACAGGTCAATGTTCTTCTCCGCTCGGACGATTGCTTCCTTCTTATCGTCGCCGAACTCTTCGTGCTTGCCGGGCGATTTCGTCGCGTGATCGCAGAACTCTTCGATAATCTCGCCAATGCGTGGGTACTTTCCACGGCGAATATTTCCCATCGCCCAAACTCGGACCTCGCTGGAACCGTTGCCGCCGAGGACCGGTCGGTTCTGAATGAGAGCCACTTTGCAGCCCATTCTGGCGGCAGAAAGAGCAGCGCCCATTCCCGAGTATCCGCCGCCGATCACGACAAGGTCGTACGGCCCCCTTGGCGTCGAGGCCTTGTCGAGACCAAGCAAATCCCGACGCCAGTCAGCGAGAATTGTTGAGTCGTTCGGCGGAGCTTTGTCGCTTTTCGTGAGCAGGATCGCATCGCAGCGACCATCGAAACCGGTCAGGTCGTGCAGGCTGATTTCGACCTGTTTCTTATCAAGTGTTACTGAGCCACCGTCATGCCAGGTCCATTCGGCCGACTTTGTTCCGAACGTCTCTTTCAGGCGTTTCCCGTTAAACGACAATTCAAATCGCCCAGGTTGACCATTCGCATCCCACCTGGCGACCCAGTCGATCGTTCGAACGAAGACGCGATACGTGCCGGTCGATGGTACTTCGACAGTTGTGGTTGCATCCTTCACCGGACGACCGAGACCGTGTGCCAACAGGTAGGGCGACCCCATATTGTCGATAAACTGAGTGTCGAGCTTCCAACCGCCGTGACCGGAGAAACTCTCCGCCTCAACCAGCACAGCATCAGCAGCGGAAACTTGCGAGATCAGGCTCAAGCAAACGCAAAGCGACATCACGAAACGCATGGGTAGACCTTCAAGAAAAGACGCTGACTTTAAACCTCAAAACCGCTTTCGGAACTTTCTGCCTGCTGACGATTTTTTCGCATCTCCTCGTCGCGGCATTCTTCGGCAGGAACCGTACACACTTCACAGATCGATTTGCCATCCTGGCCGGGCATGTTGGCGAGCCCGCCGCAGCTTCCTTTGATCGCTCGATTGCTGAAAATAACTCCGACGGCCATACCGGCGATGGCGAGTGCAAAGATTCCGACGGCCGCCAGCACCGTCGCGACGATCGGGTTTTCTTCGCCAGCTGATCCGGTCGGCGGAGCTGCCATTTCTAATAAGGGAAACGAGCCCGAAACCTGGACGTCGAAGCCGGAGTCGTTTCGAACTATCTGATAAATCGCCACGTTCTCCCGTTCCGCCAGCTCCATTCCGCGTTCGGGGCCAAGTACTTCGATCGCGGTCGCCAGGGCGTCGGCCGTCAGACAATCTTCAGCAAGGACGGAAACTGACGTCAGATTATGCGTGACCGGCCGACCGGTCGCCGGATCAATCGTGTGCGAATACCGCTGCCCGGCAACTTCGAAGTAATTCCGATAGTCGCCCGACGTCGCGAGTGACTGATCGTCCAGTCGCAACGCGGCATGAATCTGTCGCGGCAAAGCGTCGGGGGTTTCGATGCCGGCCGTCCACGAGCTGCCATCTGCCTTGCGACCGATACTGCGCATTTCGCCGCCGATTTCGACGAGATGTCCACCGGGAACTCGGTCTGTCAGAAGTTTCGAGACAACGTCGACCGCGTATCCTTTGGCGATTGCCGAAAGATTCAGTTGAAGCTCGGGCCGCTTTTTTCGTAGCGCCGGTGGATCAAGTCGGACATCAATCTCTGCGAAGCCGATCGCGGCCCGCGCTTGTTCAACATCGGCATCGGAGGGCAGAGTTTGCTCACCGGCGTCTTCTGCAAAATGCCAGAGTTTGATCAGCGGCGCGACGGTCGGATCAAACGCGCCGTCGCTGATTTTCCAGATTCGCTTTGCTTGTGAAACCACGAACGCCGTGTCGTGCGAAACAGGAATCCAGTCTGTCGACGCCGAAGAGTTGAAGCGGGAGAGCTCAGAGTCGGGCCGCCATGTCGACATCTGATCTTCAAGCTGGTTCAACGCCTGATCGACGTTTGACTGAAGCGTCGCAGATTCGGATTTGTTGAGCTGCTCTGACAGGACGAGGCGATACGACGTGCCCATCGTCTCGCCGGTCAGAACGGTAGTTAATGAGGCGTCAAAACCGGTCAGCAGAAGTGCCACGCAGGCCAACATGCAGCACGCGAAGACGCTGCCGCAGAGAGTCCTCAGCTTGTGGGCAACGGGCTTGTGCACGGGAATCAATTCGTGTCTCGGAGAAACCTCAGGGTGTTCGCTGGTCGGCGCTTCGCTTGTCATGCCCTACTGCTCTTGCTTGTCGTCCGAATCTTCGCCTTCGCTGGATGTTGCTTCGAAGGTGCCGACGTCGAGGCCTTCTCTTGCTTTGAACAGTCTGGGCGAACCACCAGCCTGGGGCTTGCGGAATTCTGAGTGAGACCCGGGTGCGAGTGCGTACTGGACGTACTGTCCGTCGATGCGGCGTCGATAAATAAGAGGGTACGCGATGGGATAGTCGTGCGATTCGCCAGGTTCCAGAGTGTACGGGCCGCCCCAGCCGCTGAACGGGCCTTTCGTTTCGTAAACGAGATTCTCCTGGCTGCTATTTGTCAGTTTCACGCCCGGTGGAGAAAACGTGACCGACAGCGCGGGACTCTTCCAGGAAACGTCGGTCAGACGCAGCTGAGTGAGGCCGAGGTCGAAGTCGGGGATGATTGTCTGAGAGGCCGGCCCCTGAGCGGTCCACCGTTTCCAGGACTCGTGAAATTGCGTGATCAGAGCGTCCTCGTTGATCGTTTCGTCAGTCGGGGTGTAACCCTCGGCGAACTTTGCTTTGACGGTGACAGCGGTCTCGCCTTCCCATTTCAGCTGTAGGGCGCGAGCTTCGTTGGACACTCGTTCGAGAGATGTGATGGCTCCCTGATTCACTGAGTATCGAATTCTGGCAAACGGTTTCCATTCTCCGGCGCCGTCGGCAGCACGAGTCGAAACGGTGAATAGCAGTCCGGGAGCCTGAAACTGCATCCCGTCGCCCTTCGGGTTGTTGCCAATGGCGATCGCATCGGCAAGGTGCAGGACAGATGAAATCTCAACGTCGGGTTCGAGGTTGGCCAGCTCGGGAAATGCCCGGATGAGCGACGATCGATCGGCAAGACCGGCGAATGAGGCATCGGGAATGTCGAGCACATTGATCTTTGCGACGTCGGCGGCGACCAGAAGATCGGTAAGGCCCTGAAGCATGTTCGGCGCGACGGAGACTTCGAGGTCAGTTGTCCTGTTGACCGCTTCGGCGGTGACGTCGGTGACGACCTTGCGAGTGGGTTTGTCGGGTGCAGATTCGGGAGTGACTGCTGCGGCTGTGAGACCAAGGACGACCGAGATGCCCGCTTCATCGGTTGAGACATCCTGCGGCCAGATGCGGACTCGAGGGCTGTAAACAGGCAACGGCCAGAAGCTGCCGATCATCCCATTGGCTTGATCAAGCTGAAGTTTCTCTTCCATCGCCGAAACGAGCGACGGCACGAGGCCTCGAACTTCCTGTTCAATGCGTGCTTTGTTTCCGTAGAGACCTTCGACGAGTCCTTTCGAAACTTTGTCGCGAGTCATTCCGAATCCGCGCACGCTGATGCCAGCCGGAGCCGTGACGTACCAATTGTCGTAGGGGATGTCGAAACGCGTACCGACCTGCTTCAGCCGCAGTCGACGATCTTTGATGTAGGGCGTGACGTCGAAGCTTAGCCAGACTGGTTCTCGATGACCGATGACGACGTCGATTGGTCCAGTCGAGGCCGAGTGACTTTTTCCGATGACTGATGTGCCTCCGATTCTGAGGACGGCATTCTGCACGCCAATCTGCACGTTCAGTCGATCCTTGCGGTACGCGTTCAGCCGAACTCGCCAGACATCTGCTGAGTAGGAGATGCCGCCAAACGTGATCTGAAACTGGCGACCGTCGACGACCGTTCCGTCGTAGATGTCGGCCAACGATCCACGCATCAGGTCTTTTGGCAGAAGATCGGGAATTGCCATCGCTAACGCGTCGAGCATTGTGTTGCCGAGCCGGATTGTCGCGGCACCTTCGAGTTCCAGAGCGGGGATGAACGGCGAGTTATCGACACTTGCGTCCGCAATCGGCACGCTCAGAGCCAGTGCTCGCGGATGGTCCCCGTTCGGGTCGAGCATCCACTGAATCACCGCGTCGGTGTCGTAGACGATGTGCGTAATGTCGTGCTTACCGCCCGAGATTTCTGTGTAACGGGGCTCGGCGCCGGCGGATCGAAGAGCAGCGATGGTCCGGCGTGATTGTGAAGGACGAATAGCTGCATCGTCCGAGCCGTGAAACGCCCAGATGGGAATGTCGACGAGCTTGTCGGCAAGTTCGGCACCGTCGCCAGCAAGGGGAAGGATCGCCTGCCATTTTGAGGGAGTGGCCGCAGCGATGCTCCAGGTCCCGTAACCGCCCATCGACCATCCGGTCAGAATGCGCCGAGATGTATCGATGGAATAATCGCGTTCGACTTCGTCGAGAATTTTCAGTGCACGTTTTGCATCGGGGCTGTCGGCCAGCCAGCCGGCAAGGTATCTCGCGCTGGTGTCTTCAGATTGAGGAAACACCGCGACGAACGGGAAGCTCGACTTTCGTTTTTCGATCGCCGGTGCCAGGCCGATTGTCAGTTGACGCTTGCCATCATTTCCTCGTTCACCGGCGCCGTGAAGAAACAGGATGACCGGCCACTTTCTGTCTGCTGAGTAGTCTTCTGGCAGAAAGACCGTGTATTTGTGCTCGCCGGATTCGTCCTCGATGACCCGCTGAACGAAACCTGCCCGGAGAGTTCCCGGAAGACCAGATAGCAGCACGGCCGTAACGATCACCCAAAGGGCTCGTTGACGCCGTTCATTCCGTGCAAACCGAAGACCCTCTTGCATGAGGGACGCTCCTTATCGTGATGGTGACTCGCGGCTCGTATGGCCGAGCGTTGAGTGTGGCCCGGAACTGAGGTTGGTGTTACCCGACCGGGATTGTTGCTT